>NZ_JBSVWF010000021.1:0-91906 GCF_054071635.1 Pseudomonas sp. SDO52101_S400
CAGCGAAGCAAACCGTAGGCGATGCCCCCGGATCAATCCCGGAGCGAAGGAACCCCGAGCCTCAGCGAGGGGCCGTACGTCAGGGTTAGAGACCTTTTGGTTACTTTTGGCTGGGCCGGCATTCCGGGCGTTTGCCAAAAGTGACCCGCCGCAAGGGCGGAACCCTAAGAAGCCGTTACCGCAGCAACGGATATGCCCCCCAAACCAAAAACCGCAGACAGCAAAAAGGCGCCCGAAGGCGCCTTTTCACTTACCAGCCGTCAGGCCATTTCCGCAGTGGTCTCGAAGTCAAACGTCAGCTCACCATCCTTGATGTCGATGTGAACCACACCGCCATGCTCGGCCAGTTCGCCAAACAGAATCTCCTCCGCCAGCGGACGCTTGATCTTGTCCTGGATCAGACGCGCCATTGGACGAGCGCCCATGGCCGAATCGTAACCACCGGCCGCCAGCCAACTGCGCGCCGCATCGGTAACTTCCAGAAGCACCCGCTTGTCTTCCAGCTGCGCCTGAAGTTCGGTGAGGAACTTGTCCACCACGCTCTTGATAACCTCATGACTGAGGCGACCAAACTGAATGATGGTATCCAGGCGGTTGCGGAATTCCGGCGTGAAGCTCTTCTTGATCACTTCCATCGCATCGGACGAATGGTCCTGATGGGTGAAACCGATCGAAGCACGCGCCGCCGTTTCAGCACCGGCGTTGGTGGTCATGATCACGATCACGTTGCGGAAGTCCGCCTTGCGCCCGTTGTTATCGGTCAGCGTGCCATGGTCCATCACCTGCAGCAGCAGGTTGAAGACTTCCGGATGCGCCTTCTCGATTTCATCGAGCAGCAATACGCAATGCGGTTGCTTGGTGATCGCCTCGGTCAACAGGCCGCCCTGGTCGAAACCGACATAACCCGGAGGCGCACCGATCAGACGCGATACGGTGTGGCGCTCCATGTACTCGGACATGTCGAAACGCACCAGCTCGATCCCCAGCGCCTTGGCCAGTTGCCGTGCAGCCTCGGTTTTACCGACACCGGTAGGCCCGGCGAACAGGAACGAACCGACCGGTTTGTCCGGCGACTTGAGGCCCGCACGGGACAACTTGATCGCGGTCGACAACGAATCGATCGCCGCGTCCTGACCAAACACCGTCAGCTTCAGGTCACGCTCGAGGTTACGCAGCAGCTCCTTGTCGGAACTGGTGACGTGCTTCGGCGGAATACGCGCGATTTTCGCCACGATGTCCTCGACCTGAGGCACTTCAATGCGCTTCACACGCTTCTCGACCGGTTGCAGGCGCTGATAGGCACCCGCCTCGTCGATCACATCGATAGCCTTGTCCGGCATATGCCGGTCATTGATGTAGCGCGACGCAAGTTCAGCAGCGGCGCGCAACGACTCATCGCTGTATTCGATGTTGTGATGCTGTTCGAAACGCCCTTTCAGGCCGCGCAGGATGCCGATGGTGTCTTCCACCGAAGGCTCGACCACATCGACCTTCTGGAAGCGACGCGCCAGGGCACGGTCCTTCTCGAAGATGCCACGGAATTCCTGGAACGTGGTCGAGCCAATGCAGCGAATGTCGCCAGACGACAGCAGCGGCTTGAGCAGGTTCGAGGCATCCATCACGCCACCGGACGCGGCACCCGCACCGATAATGGTATGGATCTCGTCGATGAACAGAATCGCCTGCGGACGTTTTTTCAGCTCATTGAGCAACGCCTTGAAGCGCTTCTCGAAATCGCCGCGATACTTGGTGCCTGCGAGCAAGGCGCCGAGATCAAGGGAATAAACGACGCTGTTGGCCAGCAGGTCCGGCACCTGGTTGTCGACAATGCGTTTGGCCAGGCCTTCGGCAATCGCGGTTTTACCCACGCCCGCCTCGCCCACCAGCAGCGGATTGTTCTTGCGGCGACGCGCGAGAATCTGCGCGACACGCTCGACTTCCGTTTCACGCCCTACCAGCGGATCGATCCGGCCCTGGCGTGCGAGTTCGTTGAGATTGCTGGCATAAGCATCCAGCGGATTGCCTGAAGAAGAAGACTCACCGCCCTCGTCGTCCTGCATATCTTGTTCACCTTCAGAGTGATCGCCATGCCCAGGCACTTTGGAAATGCCATGGGCGATATAGTTGACGACATCAATGCGTGCAACGCTCTGCTGTTTCAGCAGGAACACCGCCTGACTCTCTTGCTCACTGAAGATTGCAACCAGCACATTGGCGCCGGTCACTTCGCGTTTGCCCGAGCTCTGCACATGAAAGACAGCACGTTGCAATACACGCTGGAAGCCCAGGGTTGGCTGGGTTTCGCGATCTTCGTCATGGACGGGGATCAGTGGCGTGGTGGAGTCGATGAACTCCTGCAGGTCGTGCTTGAGTTTGTCGAGGTTTGCGCCGCAGGCACGCAATACGGTGGCGGCAGCCTCATTGTCCAATAGGGCCAGCAGCAGGTGTTCGACGGTCATGAACTCATGACGCTTCGAACGTGCCTCCTTGAAGGCAAGATTGAGGGTGACTTCGAGCTCGCGGTTTAACATAGCTTCACCTCATACCCAAGTGGTCGGCGATTAACCGTCCTTCTCGATTTCACAGAGTAGCGGATGCTGGCTTTCCCTGGCGTACTGGTTGACCTGCATGGCCTTTGTCTCGGCGATGTCGCGGGTAAACACTCCACATACTGCCCGCCCTTCTGTATGGACGGCCAGCATGACCTTGGTCGCCAGCTCGCGATTCAGGTTAAAAAACACCTCGAGCACTTCGACGACGAAATCCATCGGTGTGTAGTCATCATTAAACAAAACCACCTTGTACATCGGCGGCGCCTGTAACGCAGGCTTTGCTTCCTGAACAGCAACGCCTGCCGAATCGTCGTCGTGCTCCTGTGGAAGATCCTTTTGGAGAAGCGGGCGATCCTGATTGAATGTTAGTCGAATCTGGCTGATTGCATGCATGGAAAGAAAGGTTCGTCAGTTGTGCAAATACAGTGGTGGGGGCGGCTTGACACGTTTTCAACTCCGACTGCCCGGTCACCTTGACTATCGGGAAAACGGTGTTACAACCAATAGAACCCACAGTGGGTAAAAAAGATCCGCGGAGTCAATCTTTTTAACGGATTCGACTGCGGATGAATTGGATGATACTCCAGCGATGGAGACTGTTGCAGAGGGATTTGAGCATGGCTGTCGGCAAGGTGAAATGGTTCAACAATGCCAAGGGGTTCGGTTTCATCAATACCGAGACCCATGAAGGAAAGGATGAAGACGGTCACCTGATCGATTTCTTTGCCCACTACTCCGCCATTGAGATGGACGGGTACAAAACCCTCAAAGCCGGGCAAGTCGTTAAATTCGACATTGTGCAAGGGCCCAAAGGCCTGCACGCCACAAAAATTCAGAATGTCGAAGCCGCAAAAGATGCCGCCTCGGCCGCCGCTCAGCACCAATCAGTGACCAGCTGAAGCAACCAGAACACCTGCCAGAAAACAAACCGCCCGGCTCGATCACTCGAGCCGGGCGGTTTCGTTGCAGCTGCCTTTCTTACATGTGCTTGATGATCGCCTCACCGAAGCCCGAAGAGGACACCAGTGTGGCGCCTTCCATCAGACGTTCGAAGTCGTAGGTCACGGTCTTGGCCTTGATTGCGCCATTGGTGCCCTTGATGATCAGGTCGGCCGCCTCGGTCCAGCCCAGGTGGCGCAGCATCATTTCGGCCGACAGAATCACCGAACCCGGGTTGACCTGGTCCTTGCCGGCATATTTCGGCGCGGTACCGTGGGTCGCCTCGAACATGGCCACGGTGTCGGACAGGTTGGCGCCCGGCGCGATACCGATACCGCCCACTTCCGCCGCCAGGGCGTCGGACAGGTAGTCACCGTTGAGGTTGAGGGTGGCGATCACATCGTATTCGGCCGGACGCAGCAGAATCTGCTGGAGCATGGCGTCGGCGATGGCATCCTTGACGATGACTTCACGGCCGGTTTTCGGGTTCTTGAATTTCATCCACGGGCCGCCATCGAGCAGCTCGGCGCCGAACTCATCCCGCGCCACCTCGTAGCCCCAGTCCTTGAAGGCACCTTCGGTGAATTTCATGATATTGCCCTTGTGCACGATGGTCAGCGACTTGCGGTCGTTGTCCACTACGTATTGCAGGGCCTTGCGCACCAGACGCTTGGTGCCTTCTTTCGAAACAGGCTTGATGCCGATGCCGCAATCCTGGTCGAAACGGATCTTGGTGACGCCCATTTCCTCTTTCAGGAACTTGATGACCTTGGTGGCCTCAGGGGAGCCGGCCTTCCATTCGATACCGGCATAAATGTCTTCGGAGTTCTCGCGGAAGATCACCATGTCGACGTCGCCAGGCTTTTTCACCGGGCTCGGCACGCCTTCGAACCACACCACAGGGCGCAGGCAGACATAGAGATCGAGCTGCTGACGCAAGGCAACGTTGAGGGAGCGGATGCCGCCACCGACCGGGGTGGTCAGCGGGCCCTTGATGGAAACGACGTAATCTTTAACGGCGTCCAGGGTTTCCTGGGGCAGCCAGGTGTCCTGGTCGTAGACTTGAGTTGCTTTTTCGCCAGCATATACCTCCATCCAGGAAATCTTGCGCTTGCCCCCGTAGGCCTTGGCCACGGCAGCATCAACCACTTTGATCATCACAGGGCTGACGTCGACGCCAATGCCGTCACCTTCAATGAAGGGAATGATCGGGTTATCAGGGACATTGAGAGAATGGTCTGCGTTGACGGTGATTTTGTCGCCGACGGCTGGAACCTGAATCTTCTTGTAACCCATGCTGAACTCCATTGTTTGGATTGAACATCTGGCTTGGTTCGAGCGTAACCCAGTTGAATCAACACGCAAACCCTCTGTTCCGGACGCGACCACATCTCGTTTCGTACAAGCCTGAAAGCAAAGGGAAAAGCGCCAATCTCAAGCATTCACGGCGACTCTACGCCCCCCCCCGCCCTGCGACCTTTAGACCAATGGACGAGAATCGTTGCATATGAACCATCGGCAGATTGCCAGCTACCTATGTATAATGCCGCCCGCTGACCAAAGGGTCACGACGGCTGGCCTCTCTAGCACGAGACTTTCCGCCTGATTGGTCGGGTTGTTACCGCAGTCCGACTGCTTGACGCTCTACTGATGCACCCAACATCACCGCGAAGATTCTCGACATTCGGTTCATGGATGACTTTGAACGAACGCGCTTACCCGGCGCCCCTCGAGTTTCTGCGCACGCTTTAGCAAAGAAGAGAGAGTTAATCCGAATATGCCCACCCGCTCGAAGATCATCTATACCTTCACCGACGAAGCTCCAGCCCTCGCCACCTATTCCCTGCTGCCGATCATCGAGGCTTACACCGCCTCGGCCGATATCGCCGTGGAAACCCGCGATATCTCTCTTGCAGCACGTATTCTGGCCAGCTTCCCCGAGCAACTGGGCGACAAAGCCGTAGCCGACCACCTCGCCGAACTGGGCGACCTGGCCGTTACGCCTGAAGCCAACATCATCAAGCTGCCGAACATCAGCGCCTCGGTTCCGCAACTGCAAGCCGCGATCAAAGAACTGCAAGCCCAGGGCTACAACCTGCCGGACTACCCGGAAACCGTGACCAGCGACGCCGACAAAGACGCCAAGGCACGCTACGACAAGGTCAAGGGCAGCGCCGTGAACCCGGTTCTGCGTGAAGGCAACTCCGACCGTCGTGCTCCGCTGTCGGTCAAGAACTACGCTCGCAAGCACCCGCACAAAATGGGCGCCTGGGCCAAGGACTCCAAGTCCCACGTCGCTCACATGAGCACCGGCGATTTCTACGGCAGCGAAAAAGCTGCCCTGATCGACGCCGCTGACGCCGTGAAGATCGAGCTGATCGCCAAAGACGGCACCGCTACCGTCCTGAAAGAAAAAACCACAGTTCAGGCGGGCGAGATCCTTGACTGCTCCGTGATGAGCAAAAAGGCCCTGCGCGCGTTCATCGCTGCTGAAATCGACAGCGCCAAGCAGCAAGGCGTGCTGCTGTCGGTTCACCTGAAAGCCACCATGATGAAGGTCTCCGACCCGATCATGTTCGGCCAGATCGTTGCCGAGTTCTACAAAGACGCCCTGACCAAGCACGCCGACGTGCTGGCCGAGATCGGCTTCAACCTGAACAACGGCATCGGCGACCTGTACGCCCGCATCAAAGCCCTGCCGGCCGAGCAGCAAGCCCAGATCGAAGCCGACATTCAAGCGGTCTACGCCGTTCGTCCGTCGCTGGCGATGGTCAACTCCGACAAAGGCATCACCAACCTGCACGTGCCGAGCGACGTCATCGTCGACGCCTCGATGCCGGCCATGATCCGTGACTCCGGCAAAATGTGGGGCACCGATGGCCAGCTGCACGACACCAAGGCCGTGATCCCGGATCGCTGCTACGCCACCATCTACCAGGCCGTGATCGAAGATTGCAAAGCCAATGGCGCTTTCGATCCGACCACCATGGGCAGCGTGCCAAACGTTGGCCTGATGGCTAAAAAGGCTGAAGAATACGGCTCCCACGACAAGACCTTCCAGATCAAGGCCGACGGCGTGGTTCGCGTGACCGACAGCAAAGGCAAACTGCTGATGGAACAGGCTGTTGAAGCCGGTGACATCTTCCGCATGTGCCAGACCAAAGACGCACCGATCCAGGACTGGGTCAAACTGGCCGTCAACCGCGCTCGCGCAAGCAGCACGCCAGCCATCTTCTGGCTGGACCCGATGCGCGCCCACGATGGCGTAGTGATCGAGAAGGTTCAGGCTTACCTGAAGGATCACGACACCGCTGGTCTGGACATCCAGATCATGGCACCGGTCGACGCAATGAAGTACACCCTGCAGCGCACTCGCGAAGGCAAGGACACCATTTCGGTGACCGGCAACGTACTGCGCGACTACCTGACCGACCTGTTCCCGATCATGGAACTGGGCACCAGCGCCAAGATGCTGTCGATCGTGCCGCTGATGAACGGCGGTGGCCTGTTCGAAACCGGCGCTGGTGGTTCGGCTCCGAAGCACGTGCAGCAACTGGTCGAAGAGAACTTCCTGCGCTGGGATTCGCTGGGTGAATTCCTGGCCCTGGCCGCTTCTCTCGAGCACCTGGGCGTGAACTACAACAACCCGAAAGCGCTGGTTCTGTCCAAGACTCTGGACCAGGCCACTGGCCAGTTCCTCGACAACAACAAGTCGCCATCGCGCAAAGTCGGCAACATCGACAACCGCGGCAGCCACTTCTACCTGGCAATGTACTGGGCACAAGCCCTGGCCGCCCAGACCGAAGACGCTGCACTGCAAGCGCAGTTTGCGACCCTGGCCAAGACCCTGACCGAGAACGAAGCGACCATCGTCGCCGAGCTCAACGCCGTTCAAGGCAAGCCAGTGGACATCGGCGGTTACTACCACGCCAATGCCGAGCTGATCAGCAAGGCCATGCGCCCAAGCGCAACCCTCAACGCGGCCATCGCTGCGCTGGTATAAGGTTGTAAAGGGAACATCACAAACCCCGGCCCCGTGCCGGGGTTTGTGTTTCTGAAGACAACACAAACCCTTGTGGGAGCTGGCTTGCCAGCGATGACAGCCGATCAGCCAACAATCATGGTGATTGATCCACTGCTATCGCTGGCAAGCCAGCTCCCACAGGGATAGTGTTTCAAGTTTTGGAAATTGAGAAAGACTTATGGACTGGCTCCCCCACATCACCGTCGCCACCATCGTCGAGGACAACGGTCGTTTCCTGATGGTCGAGGAACACAAGGCCGGCCGTAACGTGCTCAATCAGCCCGCCGGTCATCTGGATCCGGACGAAACTCTGATCGAAGCCGCCGTGCGCGAAACCCTCGAAGAAACCGGCTGGGACGTCGAGCCCACCGCCGTGGTCGGCATTTATCTGTATACCGCCCCAAGCAACGGCGTGACTTACCAGCGCGTGTGCTTCAGCGCCAAAGCGGTGAAACACCACCCGGATTATCAGCTGGACGACGGCATCGTCGGCGCCAAGTGGCTGACCCGCGACGAATTATTGGCCCAGCGCGAGAACTGGCGCAGCGAGCTGATCATCCGCTGCATCGATGATTATCTGGCCGGCAATCGCTTCGGCCTCGAACTGATCCGCCCTTCCCTTTAGCCTTGAGGCCGTGAGCCTGATAGAATCGCGTCCTTTTTCAAGACACTCATTGAATCCCTATGCGTGATCCAGCCCCTTCTGACACATCCAAGAAGCGCGTCATTGTCGGCATGTCCGGCGGCGTGGACTCTTCCGTTTCCGCTCTCCTGCTGATCGAGCAGGGCTATGAAGTGGAAGGCCTGTTCATGAAGAACTGGGAAGAAGACGACGGAACGGAATACTGCACCGCCATGGACGATCTGGCGGATGCTCAGGCCGTGTGCGACAAGATCGGTATCAAGCTGCACACCGCCAACTTCGCCGCCGAGTACTGGGACAACGTATTCGAGCATTTCCTGGCCGAATACAAGGCCGGACGCACGCCGAACCCGGACATCCTGTGCAACCGCGAGATCAAGTTCAAGGCGTTCCTCGACTACGCCATGATGCTCGGTGCCGACCTGATCGCCACCGGTCACTACGTGCGCCGCCGCGACATCGATGGCCGCACCGAACTGCTCAAGGGCCTGGACCCGAACAAGGACCAGAGCTACTTCCTGCACGCTGTCGGTGGCGAACAGATCGCCAAGACCCTGTTCCCGGTCGGCGAGCTGGAAAAACCCGAAGTCCGTGCCATTGCCGAGAAATACGAGCTGGCCACCGCCAAGAAGAAGGATTCCACCGGGATCTGCTTCATCGGCGAGCGTCGTTTCAGCGATTTCCTCAAGCAATACCTGCCGGCGCAACCGGGCGAGATCAAGACCACCGAAGGCGAAGTCATCGGCCGCCACCACGGCTTGATGTACCACACCATCGGCCAGCGTCAGGGCCTGGGCATCGGCGGCTTGAAAGACGCCGGCGACGAGCCGTGGTACGTGCTGCGCAAGGATCTGGACACCAACGAGTTGATCGTCGGTCAGGGCAACAACCATCCGTGGCTGTTCTCCAGCGCCCTGCTTGCTTCGGAAATCTACTGGGTCAACCCGATTGATTTGAGCCAGCCGCTACGCCTGACCGCCAAGGTTCGATATCGCCAGAGCGATCAGGCCTGCACGCTGGAAAAAACCGAGACCGGTTATCGCGCCGTGTTCGACGAGCCGCAACGCGCGGTCACGCCGGGCCAGTCGGTGGTGTTCTATGACGGAGAAATCTGCCTCGGCGGCGGCGTGATTGAAGTCGCCGAGCCGTGGAGCGGCCAGGCATGAGCCCGACTCAGGAGCAACTGACGGCTCTGGGCGGCGTGTTTCTTGCCGCCGTGCTGGTCGACCGGATCGCCAAGACCGGCCAGACCAACGAAGCCGGCCTGAGCTGCATGCTCGGCAGCCTGCTGGTTCGCGACCCGAAAGACACGCTGGACGTGTACGGCGGCGACGACATCAACCTGCGCGACGGTTACCGCGCACTGATCGGCGCCCTCGAACGCGACCCGAGCACCTTGCAGCGCGAGCCGTTGCGCTACGCTTTGTCGATGCTCGGCCTTGAGCGGCAACTGGCCAAGCGCAACGACATGCTCGACGTGATCGGCAAGCGCCTGCCGCAGATTCAGTCGCAGGTCGAGCATTTCGGCCCGGCCCATGAAAACGTAATCGCCGCTTGCGGCGCGCTGTACCAGGACACATTGAGCACCTTGCGCCAACGCATCCAGGTGCATGGCGACATGCGTAACCTGCAGCAGCCGAGCAATGCTTCGAAGATCCGCGCCCTGCTGCTCGCCGGCATTCGTTCGGCACGCCTGTGGCGGCAGTTGGGCGGTCATCGCTGGCAGCTCGTGATCAGCCGTCGCAAGTTGCTCAAAGAGCTTTACCCGCTGATGCGCAGCAGCTGAACCGCGCCCGCAATACCGTTTTGAGTCAGTAACGCGTAATACGCCGGTCAGTTGGCGACGGACCGGCGGATTTTTTCATGTATGATACGCGCCCCATTTCGTTGCCCGACTGTCCGAGAACACCCCATGCAGCTCTCTTCGCTCACTGCGGTTTCCCCTGTTGACGGCCGCTACGCCGGCAAAACCCAGGCCCTGCGCCCAATTTTCAGCGAGTACGGTCTGATCCGTGCCCGCGTTCTGGTTGAAGTGCGCTGGCTCCAGCGCCTGGCCGCTCACGCCGGTATCCCGGAAGTGCCAGCCTTCTCCGCCGAAGCCAACGCCGTTCTGAATGAACTGGCCGAGAACTTCTCGCTGGAGCACGCCGAGCGCGTAAAAGAGATCGAGCGCACCACCAACCACGACGTAAAAGCGATCGAATACCTGCTCAAAGAGCAAGCCGCCAAGCTGCCTGAACTGGCCGCTGTCAGCGAATTCATCCACTTTGCCTGCACCAGCGAGGACATCAACAACCTGTCCCACGCCCTGATGCTGCGCGAAGGCCGTGATGATGTGATGCTGCCGCTGATGCGCCAGACTGCCGAAGCCATTCGCGAACTGGCGATCCGCTTCGCTGACGTGCCGATGCTGTCGCGCACCCACGGTCAGCCAGCTTCGCCGACCACACTGGGTAAAGAGCTGGCGAACGTGGTTTACCGCCTCGAGCGTCAGATCGCTCAGGTTGCGGCCGTTCCGCTGCTGGGCAAGATCAACGGCGCTGTCGGCAACTACAACGCTCACCTGTCGGCCTACCCGCAGATCGACTGGGAAGCCAACGCCCGCGCCTTCATCGAAGACGAGCTGGGCCTGGGCTTCAACCCGTACACCACGCAGATCGAACCGCACGACTACATCGCCGAGCTGTTCGACGCAATCGCGCGCTTCAATACCATCCTGATCGACTTCGACCGTGACATCTGGGGCTATATCTCCCTGGGTTACTTCAAACAGCGCACCATCGCTGGCGAAATCGGTTCGTCGACCATGCCGCACAAGGTCAACCCGATCGACTTCGAAAACTCCGAAGGCAACCTGGGCATCGCCAACGCACTGTTCCAGCACCTGGCGAGCAAACTGCCGATCTCCCGCTGGCAGCGCGACCTGACCGACTCCACCGTGCTGCGTAACCTCGGTGTCGGCTTCGCCCACAGCGTGATCGCGTACGAAGCGAGCCTCAAAGGCATCAGCAAACTTGAACTGAACGCCGACAAGATTGCTGCCGATCTGGACGCGTGCTGGGAAGTCCTGGCCGAACCGATCCAGACCGTGATGCGCCGCTACAACATCGAAAACCCGTACGAGAAGCTGAAAGAACTGACGCGCGGCAAGGGCATCAGCCCTGAAGCACTGCAGACTTTCATCGATGGCCTGGACATGCCGGCCGCTGCGAAAGCCGAGCTGAAGCAACTGACCCCGGCCAACTACATCGGCAACGCTGTAGCGCAAGCCAAACGCATCTGATCGACTGCTTGACCCGTTTGAGACGCCCGGCCGCGCCGGGCGTTTTTATTCCCGTCTGAAAAATGCTTTTTTTCAATAGGTTACATATGAATCCCGATATTCCTCTTCAACTTCTGGGTGGTCTCACGGCGCGCGAGTTCATGCGCGATTACTGGCAGAAAAAACCACTGCTGATCCGTCAGGCGTTTCCTGATTTCGAAAGCCCGATCGACGCCGACGAACTCGCCGGCCTGGCCCTGGAAGAAGAAGTTGAATCGCGCCTGGTGATCGAACATGGCGAGCGCCCATGGGAGCTGCGCCGCGGCCCGTTCGCCGAAGACGAATTCAGCAAACTGCCGGAGCGCGAGTGGACCCTGCTGGTGCAGGCCGTCGATCAGTTCGTACCGGAAGTCAGCGAGCTGCTGGAAAACTTCCGCTTTCTGCCGAGCTGGCGCGTCGATGACGTGATGATCAGCTTCGCCGCCCCGGGTGGCAGCGTCGGCCCGCACTTCGACAACTACGACGTGTTCCTGCTGCAAGGCCACGGCAAGCGCAACTGGAAAATCGGCCAGATGTGCGACTCCGAGAGCCCGCTGCTGCAACATGCGGACCTGCGCATCCTCGCCGAATTCCACGAGACCGAAGAGTGGGTCCTGGAACCGGGCGACATGCTCTACCTGCCGCCGCGCCTGGCCCACTGCGGCGTGGCCGTCGATGACTGCATGACCTACTCGGTAGGCTTCCGCGCACCGAGCGCCGCCGAAGTGCTGACCCACTTCACCGACTTCCTCAGCCAGTTCCTGACTGACGAAGAGCGCTACACCGACGCCGATGCGAAGCCGGTCAGCGATGACCCACACCAGATCCAGCACGATGCACTCGGCCGCCTCAAAGCCCTGCTCGCCGAGCACATGAGCGACGAACGCCTGCTGCTGACCTGGTTCGGCCAGTACATGACCGAACCGCGCTATCCAGAACTGGTGGTCGGCCCGGAAGAAGTCGAAGAAGAAGATTTCCTCGGCGCACTCCAGGACGGTGCCATCCTGATCCGCAACCCGAGCGCGCGCCTGGCGTGGTCGGAAGTCGACGACGATCTGTTGCTGTTCGCCAGCGGCCAGAGCCGTTATCTGCCGGGCAAGCTGCGTGAACTGCTGAAGCTGATCTGCTCCGCCGACGCATTGCATACCGACAACCTCGGTGACTGGCTGAGCGACGAGGATGGCCGCGGCCTGCTGTGCGAACTGGTCAAGCAAGGGAGCCTGGGGTTCGCCGACGATGAATAAGATTCGCGTACGTGTTGCAGACTGGCAAAAGGACAACGCCGAGATCCGCCGCATTCGCGAAACGGTGTTCATTGCCGAACAATCGGTACCACCCGAGCTTGAGTGGGACGCCGATGACGCTACAGCGGTGCATTTCCTGGCGTTCGAAGGCGACTTTCCGATCGGCACCGCCCGCCTGCTGCCTGATGGACACATCGGCCGGGTTTCAGTGCTCAAGGACTGGCGCGGGCTGAAGGTTGGCGATGCGCTGATGCAGGCGGTCATCGCCGAAGCCGAATCCCGCGGACTGAAGCAGCAAATGCTCAGTGCGCAGGTGCAGGCCACGGCGTTCTATGAGCGCCTGGGCTTCAACCTGGTCAGCGAGGAATTCCTGGAAGCCGGGATTCCGCATGTCGACATGGTTCGTCATTCGGCATAAGTCCGCGTCGCGGCATTCGCGAGCAAGCCCGCTCCCACAGGAGATCTCCAGCGAACACAGATTTTGTGCCGAGCAGAGATCCAATGTGGGAGCGGGCTTGCTCGCGAAGAGGCCCTTCAGAACACCACAAAACGCCCCGCCATTTTCGGATGCCGGGGCGTTTTGCTGTCTACGATTCAACTTGCCCCACCCCGGGCCGACAAACTGGCAATATCAAGCCTTTCGAAAGCGGAGATAACGGACATGTCCCTACGCACCCTGCTCACCACCCTGCTGCTCGGCTGCAGTTTTTCGGTGATGGCAGCCACAGAAATCGTGCCCCTCAAGTACCACACCAGCGCCGACATGCTGCCGGTGGCCCAGGACTTCATCGGCAAGGACGGCCAGGTCAGCGCCTATGGCAACCAGTTGATCGTCAAGGCCGAACCGGACAAGATCCAGGAACTGAAAGCCCTGCTCACGCAGCTTGATACCGCGCCCAAACGCCTGCTGATCACCGTCGACACCAACGAAAACAACCAACAGAACACTGGCGACCAGCAAACCAGGATCATCAACTACAGCACTTCCAGTCGCGACGGCGGCATTCAGCAGATTCAGGCCAGCGAAGGCGCGCCCGCCCTGATCCAGGTCGGCCAAAGCGTACCGATCACCAGCAGCCAGACCAACTCATACGGCGATTACAGCAGCCAGACTCAATATCGCAACGTCACCCAGGGTTTCTACGTCACCGCCAGCGTCACCGGCGACACCGTTCACTTGGCTATCAGTACCAACCGTGACCGCATGAGCCAGGAACGTCCCGATGTAGTGAACGTGCAAAGCACCGACACAACCGTCACCGGACGCTTGGGCGAATGGATCACCCTCGCCGGTGTGAACCGTGAGACTCAGGCCGACAAACAGGGCCTGGCCCGCAGCTACTCGACTCAAGGCCGGGATGACATGACGTTGCGGGTGAAAGTCGATACGTTGGACTAAAGCACCAAAAACTGACTGATTAGTCGTATTAGACGAAAGATGTAGTGCTTGAAAAAAAGCACTACAAAACGTTTGACGAGCCAAAAAAGCGAAGGCATGATGGCCTCGCTCCCGCTAATCAGAGGCCCTGGCAAGGGCCTTCGAAGCGATGCTCGCACCCATCCCCGCGAGCCGTTTCGTGTCTGTACCGCCCACAAGGTGTGTTTGACGAGGTTGCCGACTGGAACGAAGTTGTCCCGAGGGACGGAAGCGTAATTAGGTAACCCGGCTTTACACTGTAGTTCGCATAGAGGCCCACGACGCCCGAATGCGCCCGCCAGTTCGCCTTTACCTGCTCACTTCCCCTCGAGCCCATCGTTCATCCCGTCGCCCGCCCCGCCGAACTCGACCTGACCACCTAAGCTTCTGGTCAGCGAGCGCAAGGAATTTTCCACCGCAGAACAACTTTTCATAAAGACGCGACGAGGTTTATCTCCATGGCACTGACACGCGAACAGCAAATTGCAGCCCTTGAAAAAGACTGGGCTGAAAACCCGCGCTGGAAAGGCGTGACTCGCAATTACTCCGCTGCTGACGTCGTCCGTCTGCGTGGCTCGGTTCAACCAGAGCACACCTTTGCAAAAATGGGCGCCGAAAAACTGTGGAACCTGGTCACCCAGGGTGCCAAGCCGTCCTTCCGCCCAGAGAAAGATTTCGTCAACTGCATGGGCGCCCTGACCGGCGGCCAGGCTGTGCAGCAGGTCAAAGCCGGTATCCAGGCCATTTACCTGTCGGGCTGGCAAGTCGCTGCGGACAACAACTCCGCCGAATCGATGTACCCGGACCAGTCGCTGTACCCGGTGGACTCGGTTCCAACCGTGGTCAAGCGCATCAACAACTCGTTCCGTCGTGCCGACCAGATCCAGTGGAAAGCCGGCAAGAACCCGGGCGACGAAGGCTACATCGACTACTTCGCGCCAATCGTGGCTGACGCTGAAGCCGGTTTCGGCGGCGTACTGAACGCCTACGAACTGATGAAGAGCATGATCGAAGCAGGCGCCGCCGGCGTTCACTTCGAAGACCAACTGGCCTCCGTGAAGAAATGCGGCCACATGGGCGGCAAGGTTCTGGTTCCAACCCAGGAAGCCGTGCAGAAGCTGACCGCTGCTCGTCTGGCTGCCGACGTTGCCGGCGTACCGACCATCATCCTGGCCCGTACCGACGCCAACGCTGCCGACCTGCTGACTTCCGACTGCGACCCATATGACAAGCCATTCGTAACCGGCGATCGTACTCAGGAAGGCTTCTACAAGGTTCGTGCAGGTCTGGACCAGGCAATCGCCCGTGGCCTGGCCTACGCGCCGTACGCCGACCTGATCTGGTGCGAAACTGCCAAGCCGGACCTGGACGAAGCCCGTCGCTTCGCCGAAGCGATCAAGAAGGAATACCCGGACCAGATCCTGTCGTACAACTGCTCGCCTTCCTTCAACTGGAAGAAAAACCTGGACGACGCGACCATCGCCAAGTTCCAGCGCGAACTGTCCGCCATGGGTTACAAGCACCAGTTCATCACCCTGGCCGGCATTCACAACATGTGGCACAGCATGTTCAACCTGGCGCACGACTACGCCCGCAACGACATGACTGCCTACGTGAAGCTGCAGGAGCAGGAATTCGCTGACGCTGCCAAGGGTTACACCTTCGTGGCTCACCAGCAGGAAGTGGGCACTGGCTACTTCGACGACATGACCACCGTGATCCAGGGCGGCACCTCCTCGGTGACCGCGCTGACCGGTTCGACCGAAGAAGAACAGTTCCATTGATCGACTTCGCCTGAGCGAACGGCCTTTGCGGACCGAATAGAAAGCTAACCGCATCGCCGAAAAACTGACGCCCCGACTGGTTCGGGGCGTTTTTTTTGCCTGTGACTTCCTGAACCTCTCAGGGTCGGCACAATCTGTCAGGCAAAACATTGATCCAGAGCGCTATCCGCGTCACAAAAATCGGTTAAAACGAGCGCCGCCGCTACTTGCAGTAACGCCGATATAAGACAACTTCCCAACTACCCACTCACCAATCAGTTACAAAACCATTCCAAACGATATCAATTATCATTTAGCAGCAACTATGTTCGTTACATTTCCTACAAAACATAATTCGTGAAATCCCGGCTAATGCCCGCAACGTATGGGCTACAGGGCCATAGAGGTGCGCTATGTCCTTATTCCAATAAATAATTTCGCTATAGGAATTTTACTTGCAGGGTGTTTAGCCATAAAATCAGCGCGATTGATTGCTGCGACATATCGTCACTGCCTTATTTCTTTATCAAGCTCAGAGACCTTTGCTCTCTGTTAAGGATTACCAGCATGCCCGAAGCGACAGGACTCATGGCCCACAACTGGGGCTTTGCCATTTTCCTTCTGGGTGTAGTCGGCCTGTGTGCCTTCATGCTCGGCGTCTCCAGCCTCCTCGGGTCAAAAGCCTGGGGCCGCAGCAAAAACGAACCGTTCGAGTCCGGCATGCTACCTACCGGTGGCGCCCGCTTGCGGCTCTCAGCCAAATTCTATCTGGTCGCGATGCTGTTCGTGATCTTCGATATCGAAGCCCTCTTTCTCTTTGCATGGTCTGTGTCCGTCCGCGAAAGCGGCTGGACCGGATTCGTCGAAGCTCTCGTTTTCATAGCAATTCTGTTGGCAGGTCTTGTCTACCTGTTCCGAGTGGGCGCCCTTGACTGGGCTCCGGAAGCTCGTCGCAAGCGGCAGGCGAAGCTGAAACAATGAGGCTTTGGCAATGCAATACAATCTCACCAGAATCGACCCCGATGCTCCTAACGAGCAGTATCCGATTGGCCAACGGGAAACCGTTTCCGATCCGTTAGAAGATCAAGTCCACAAAAACATTTTCATGGGCAAGCTGGAAGACGTGCTGAGTGGCGCGGTCAACTGGGGACGTAAGAACTCCCTGTGGCCGTACAACTTCGGTCTTTCGTGCTGCTACGTGGAAATGACCACGGCCTTCACGGCGCCCCACGACATCGCACGCTTCGGCGCCGAAGTTATCCGGGCATCACCGCGCCAGGCCGACTTCATGGTTATCGCCGGGACCTGTTTCATCAAGATGGCGCCGATCATTCAGCGTCTGTACGAGCAGATGCTCGAGCCCAAATGGGTGATCTCGATGGGTTCGTGCGCCAACTCCGGTGGCATGTACGACATCTACTCCGTGGTTCAAGGGGTGGACAAGTTCCTGCCCGTTGACGTCTACGTACCTGGCTGCCCGCCCCGTCCGGAAGCATTTCTGCAAGGCTTGATGCTGTTGCAGGAATCTATTGGCCAGGAGCGTCGCCCACTTTCCTGGGTCGTTGGCGATCAAGGCGTTTATCGCGCCGACATGCCTTCGCAGAAGGAACAGCGCCGCGAACAGCGAATCGCAGTCACCAACCTGCGCAGCCCTGACGAAGTCTGATCCAGATCTGTTTCAAAGAAACGAGAAGCTGGCTTCATTCTTTACGTTGACCGAAAGCGAAAAAATAACCATGACTACAGGCAGTGCTCTGTACATCCCGCCTTATAAGGCAGACGACCAGGATGTGGTCGTCGAACTGAACAATCGTTTTGGCCCCGAGGCGTTCACCGCCCAGCCGACCCGCACCGGCATGCCGGTGCTGTGGGTGGCGCGTGCCAAGCTCGTCGAAGTCCTGACCTTCCTGCGCAACCTGCCCAAGCCGTACGTCATGCTCTATGACCTGCACGGCGTGGACGAGCGTCTGCGCACCAAGCGTCAAGGCCTGCCGAGCGACGCCGAGTTCACCGTGTTCTATCACCTCATGTCGCTGGAACGTAATAGTGACGTGATGATCAAGGTTGCCTTGTCCGAGAGCGACCTCAGCTTGCCGACCGTCACCAGCATCTGGCCGAACGCCAACTGGTACGAACGTGAAGTCTGGGACATGTTCGGTATCGACTTCAAAGGTCACCCTCACCTGTCGCGCATCATGATGCCGCCGACCTGGGAAGGTCACCCGCTGCGCAAGGACTTCCCGGCGCGGGCCACCGAATTCGATCCGTTCAGCCTGAACCTGGCCAAGCAACAGCTTGAGGAAGAAGCCGCGCGTTTCCGTCCTGAAGACTGGGGCATGAAGCGCTCCGGCCCGAACGAGGACTACATGTTCCTCAACCTGGGTCCGAACCACCCTTCGGCTCACGGTGCGTTCCGCATCATCCTGCAACTGGACGGCGAAGAAATCGTCGACTGCGTTCCGGACATCGGTTACCACCACCGTGGCGCCGAGAAAATGGCCGAGCGTCAGTCCTGGCACAGCTTCATTCCGTACACCGACCGTATCGACTACCTCGGCGGGGTGATGAACAACCTGCCGTACGTGCTCTCGGTCGAGAAGCTGGCCGGCATCAAGGTGCCCGAGAAGGTCGACGTCATCCGCATCATGATGGCCGAGTTCTTCCGGATCACCAGCCACCTGCTGTTCCTGGGTACCTACATCCAGGACGTCGGCGCCATGACCCCGGTGTTCTTCACCTTCACCGACCGCCAGAAGGCGTACACGGTAATCGAAGCCATCACCGGTTTCCGTCTGCACCCGGCCTGGTACCGTATCGGCGGCGTCGCCCACGACCTGCCGCGCGGCTGGGAAAAACTGGTGAAAGACTTCGTTGAATGGCTGCCAAAGCGCCTCGACGAATACACCAAGGCCGCCCTGCAGAACAGCATCCTCAAGGGTCGTACCATCGGCGTTGCCCAGTACAACACCAAAGAAGCCCTGGAATGGGGCGTCACCGGTGCCGGCCTGCGTTCCACAGGTTGCGACTTCGACCTGCGTAAAGCGCGACCATACTCCGGCTACGAGAACTTCGAGTTCGAAGTGCCGCTGGCCGCCAATGGCGATGCCTACGACCGCTGCATGGTTCGCGTCGAAGAGATGCGCCAGAGCGTCAAGATCATCGACCAGTGCCTGCGCAACATGCCGGAAGGCCCGTACAAGGCGGATCACCCGCTGACCACGCCGCCGCCGAAAGAGCGCACGCTGCAGCACATCGAAACCTTGATCACGCACTTCCTGCAAGTTTCGTGGGGCCCGGTCATGCCGGCCAACGAATCCTTCCAGATGATCGAAGCGACCAAGGGCATCAACAGTTATTACCTGACGAGCGACGGCGGCACCATGAGCTACCGTACCCGGATCCGCACTCCAAGCTTCCCGCATCTGCAACAGATCCCTTCGGTGATCAAAGGCAGCATGGTCGCGGACATGATTGCGTACCTGGGTAGTATCGATTTCGTTATGGCCGACGTGGACCGCTAAGCATGAACAGCACGCTTATCCAGACAGACCGTTTCACCCTGAGTGAAACCGAGCGCTCGGCCATCGAGCACGAGCTGCATCACTACGAAGACCCGCGCGCGGCGTCGATCGAAGCCCTGAAGATCGTTCAGAAAGAACGCGGCTGGGTGCCGGACGGCGCTCTGTACGCCATCGGCGAGATCCTCGGCATCCCGGCCAGCGACGTTGAAGGCGTGGCCACGTTCTACAGCCAGATCTTCCGTCAGCCGGTCGGCCGTCACATCATTCGCGTCTGCGACAGCATGGTCTGCTACATCGGCGGCCACGAGTCGGTCGTCAGCGAAATCCAGAACAACCTGGGTATCGGCCTGGGCCAGACCACCGCCGACGGTCGCTTCACCCTGCTGCCGGTCTGCTGCCTCGGCAACTGCGACAAGGCACCGGCGCTGATGATCGATGACGACACCTTTGGCGATGTCCAGCCTGCCGGCGTCGCCAAACTGCTCGAGGGCTACGTATGACCCTGACCTCTTTCGGTCCTGCCAACCGCATCCAGCGTTCGGCCGAGACTCACCCGCTGACCTGGCGCTTGCGTGACGACGGCGAAGCCGTGTGGCTCGACGAGTACCAGGCCAAGAACGGTTACGCCGCTGCGCGCAAAGCCTTTGCCGACATGGATCAGGACGCCATCGTCCAGACCGTGAAAGACGCAGGCCTCAAAGGTCGCGGCGGTGCAGGCTTCCCCACTGGCGTGAAGTGGGGCCTGATGCCCAAGGACGAATCCATCAACATCCGCTACCTGCTGTGCAACGCGGATGAAATGGAGCCGAACACCTGGAAAGACCGCATGCTGATGGAGCAACTGCCTCATCTGCTGATCGAAGGCATGCTGATCAGCGCCCGCGCGCTGAAAACCTACCGTGGCTACATCTTCCTGCGTGGCGAGTACACCACCGCCGCCAAGCACTTGAACCGTGCCGTGGAAGAAGCCAAGGCAGCCGGCCTGCTGGGCAAGAACATCCTGGGCAGCGGCTTCGATTTCGAGCTGTTCGTCCACACCGGCGCCGGGCGTTACATCTGCGGTGAAGAAACCGCACTGATCAACTCCCTCGAAGGCCGCCGCGCCAACCCCCGTTCCAAGCCGCCCTTCCCTGCCGCCGTTGGCGTGTGGGGCAAGCCGACTTGCGTGAACAACGTTGAAACCCTGTGCAACGTGCCGGCGATCATCGCCGACGGCGTGGACTGGTACAAATCGTTGGCCCGCGACGGCAGCGAAGACATGGGCACCAAGCTCATGGGCTTCTCCGGCAAGGTCAAGAACCCCGGCCTGTGGGAACTGCCTTTCGGCGTGACCGGTCGCGAGCTGTTCGAAGACTACGCCGGCGGCATGCGCGACGGTTACAAGCTCAAGGCCTGGCAGCCGGGTGGCGCCGGTACCGGTTTCCTGTTGCCGGAACACCTCGACGCACAGATGTACGCCGGCGGCATCGCCAAGGTGGGCACCCGCATGGGTACCGGCCTGGCCATGGCGGTGGACGACAGCGTCAACATGGTGTCCCTGCTGCGCAACATGGAGCAGTTCTTCGCCCGCGAATCCTGTGGTTTCTGCACCCCTTGCCGTGATGGCCTGCCATGGAGCGTCAAGCTGCTGATGGCCATCGAAGAAGGCCGCGGCCAGCCAGGTGACATCGAGACCCTGCTGGGTCTGGTCAACTTCCTCGGCCCGGGCAAGACCTTCTGTGCTCACGCACCGGGTGCCGTGGAGCCGTTGGGCAGTGCCATCAAATACTTCCGTCCAGAATTCGAAGCCGGTATCGCGCCTGCAAGCGCCGCCGTCCCGCCTCTGGCGAAGCCGATCGTAGTCGGCGCGTAAACGCTTAAAAAGGCGAAGGGTCCGTGCCCTTCGCCTTTCGTCCGATGACGCCTTTCGGGGCTGACTGGATTCGGACGGATAACAAGATTCCATTAGCCACGCCCGCTGACACCGGGCCAACGAAGACCTTTGAACCATGGCCACTATCCACGTAGACGGCAAAGCGCTCGAAGTCGACGGGGCAGACAACCTGTTACAGGCATGTCTGTCGCTGGGCCTCGACATCCCTTATTTCTGCTGGCACCCCGCGCTTGGTAGCGTCGGGGCCTGCCGCCAGTGCGCGGTCAAGCAGTACACCGACGAGAACGACACCCGTGGTCGCATCGTCATGTCCTGCATGACGCCTGCCACCGACAACACCTGGATCTCCATCGACGATGAAGAATCCAAGGCGTTCCGCGCCAGTGTCGTTGAATGGCTGATGACCAACCACCCGCACGACTGCCCTGTGTGCGAAGAAGGCGGTCACTGCCACCTGCAAGACATGACCGTGATGACCGGCCACAACGAGCGCCGTTATCGCTTCACCAAGCGCACCCACCAGAACCAGCAACTGGGCCCGTTCATTTCCCACGAAATGAACCGCTGCATCGCCTGCTACCGCTGCGTGCGTTTCTACAAGGACTACGCCGGCGGCACCGACCTGGGTGTATTCGGCGCCCACGACAACGTGTACTTCGGTCGCGTTGAAGACGGCACGCTGGAAAGCGAGTTCTCCGGCAACCTCACCGAGGTCTGCCCGACCGGTGTGTTCACCGACAAGACTCACTCCGAGCGCTACAACCGTAAATGGGACATGCAGTTCTCGCCGAGCATCTGCCATGGCTGCTCCAGCGGTTGCAACATCTCCCCGGGCGAGCGTTACGGCGAACTGCGTCGTATCGAAAACCGTTACAACGGTTCGGTGAACCAGTACTTCCTGTGCGACCGTGGCCGTTTCGGTTATGGCTACGTCAACCGCACCGACCGTCCACGTCAGCCCCTGCTGGCCGACGGCACCAAGCTTGGGCTGGATGCTGCGCTGGACAAGGCCGCCGACCTGCTGCGCGGTCGCAACATCGTCGGTATCGGTTCGCCGCGTGCCAGCCTGGAAAGCAACTACGCGTTGCGTGAACTGGTCGGCGCCGAGCACTTCTATTCCGGTATCGAAGCCTCCGAACTGGAACGCATCCGTCTGGTCCTGCAAGTGCTGAAAGACAGCCCGCTGCCAGTGCCGAACATGCGCGACATCGAAGACCACGACGCCGTGTTCGTCCTCGGTGAAGACCTGACCCAGACCGCTGCCCGTATGGCTTTGGCCCTGCGTCAGTCGGTCAAGGGCAAGGCCGAAGACATGGCCGAAGCCATGCGCGTTCAGCCTTGGCTCGACGCCGCCGTGAAGAACATCGGTCAGCACGAGCTGAACCCGCTGTTCATCGCCAGCCTGGCTGAAACCAAGCTCGACGACATCGCCGAAGAATGCGTACACGCCGCTCCCGACGATCTGGCGCGTATCGGTTTCGCCGTGGCTCACGCCCTGGACGCCAGCGCCCCGGCCGTCGAAGGTCTGGACGCCGAAGCTCTGGAACTGGCCAAGCGCATCGCCGACGCCCTGCTCGCGGCCAAGCGTCCGCTGATCATCGCCGGTACTTCGCTGGGCTCCAAAGCCTTGATCGAAGCCGCTGCGAACATCGCCAAGGCCCTGAAGCTGCGCGAGAAGAACGGTTCGATCAGCCTGATCGTGCCGGAAGCCAACAGCCTCGGCCTGGCCATGCTCGGTGGCGAATCGGTTGATGCTGCGCTGCAAGCGGTCATCGATGGCAAGGCCGACGCTATCGTCGTGCTGGAAAACGATCTGTACACCCGCACCGCCAAAGCCAAGGTCGATGCGGCACTGAACGCTGCGAAGGTAGTGATCGTTGCCGACCATCAGAAGACCGCTACCAGCGACCGCGCGCACCTGGTTCTGCCAGCCGCCAGCTTTGCTGAAGGCGACGGTACGCTGGTCAGCCAGGAAGGTCGCGCCCAGCGCTTCTTCCAGGTTTTCGACCCGCAATACATGGACGCGAGCATTCTGGTCCACGAAGGCTGGCGCTGGCTGCACGCGCTGCGCGCCACCCTGCTGAACCAGCCGATCGACTGGACGCAACTCGACCACGTCACCGCTGCCGTTGCTTCGAGCACCGAACAGCTGGCACGTATCGTCGATGCTGCGCCATCCGCGTCGTTCCGCATCAAGGGTCTGAAACTGGCACGTGAGCCGCTGCGTTACTCCGGTCGCACCGCAATGCGCGCCGACATCAGCGTTCACGAACCACGCACCCCGCAAGACAAGGACACCGCGTTCGCCTTCTCGATGGAAGGTTACTCGGGCTCCGCCGAACCGCGTCAGCAGGTTCCTTTTGCCTGGTCGCCGGGCTGGAACTCGCCGCAAGCCTGGAACAAGTTCCAGGACGAAGTCGGTGGTCACCTGCGCGCTGGCGATCCGGGCACCCGCCTGATCGAAAGCACCGGTGATTCCCTGAACTGGTTCGCCAGTGTTCCGCGCGCGTTCAACCCGGCCCAGGGCACCTGGCAAGCCGTGCCGTTCTACCACCTGTTCGGCAGCGACGAAAACTCGTCGAAAGCCGCTCCGGTCCAGGAACGCATTCCAGCTGCTTACGTGTCGCTGGCCAAATCCGAAGCGGATCGCCTGGGCGTCAACGACGGTGCACTGCTGAGCCTCAATGTTGCCGGCCAGACCCTGCGTCTGCCGCTGCGCATCAATGAAGAGCTGGGCGCTGGCCTGGTTGCACTGCCGGCCGGTCTGGCAGGCATTCCGCCGGCGATTTTCGGCCAAACCGTTGATGGTCTGCAGGAGGCAGCGCAATGACCTGGTTCACCCCTGAAGTGATCGATGTGATCCTCTCGGTCGTCAAGGCTGTGGTCATCCTGCTGGCCGTGGTGGTCGCGGGTGCGCTGCTCAGCTTTGTCGAACGTCGCCTGCTGGGCTGGTGGCAGGACCGTTACGGTCCGAACCGCGTTGGCCCGTTCGGCATGTTCCAGATCGCTGCCGACATGCTGAAGATGTTCTTCAAGGAAGACTGGACCCCACCGTTTGCCGACAAGGTGATCTTCACCCTGGCACCGGTGGTTGCCATGTCCGCCCTGCTGATCGCTTTCGCGATCATCCCGATCACCCCGACCTGGGGCGTGGCGGATCTGAACATCGGCCTGCTGTTCTTCTTCGCCATGGCCGGTCTGTCGGTCTACGCGGTACTGTTCGCCGGCTGGTCGAGTAACAACAAGTTCGCCCTGCTCGGCAGCTTGCGTGCCTCGGCGCAGACCGTGTCCTACGAAGTGTTCATGGGCCTGGCCCTGATGGGCATCGTGGTGCAGGTCGGCTCGTTCAACATGCGCGACATCGTCGAGTACCAGGCGCAGAACCTGTGGTTCATCATTCCGCAGTTCTTCGGCTTCTGTACCTTCTTCATCGCTGGCGTGGCCGTGACTCACCGTCACCCGTTCGACCAGCCGGAAGCGGAACAGGAACTGGCCGACGGTTACCACATTGAATACGCCGGTATGAAATGGGGCATGTTCTTCGTCGGTGAATACATCGGCATCATCCTGATCTCGGCGCTGTTGGTCACCCTGTTCTTCGGTGGCTGGCACGGTCCGTTCGGCATCCTGCCGCAACTGTCCTTCGTCTGGTTCGCACTGAAGACCGCGTTCTTCATCATGCTGTTCATCCTGCTGCGCGCTTCCATCCCGCGTCCGCGTTATGACCAGGTGATGGACTTCAGCTGGAAATTCTGCCTGCCACTGACCCTGATCAATTTGCTGGTGACCGCTGCAATCGTGTTGTGGAACACGCCTGCAGTTGCGGTTCAGTGAGGATTTGACCCATGTTCAAATATATTGGCGACATCATTAAGGGTACCGGTACCCAGTTGCGCAGCCTGGTCATGATCTTCGGTCATGGCTTTCGCAAGCGCGACACCCTGCAATATCCGGAAGAGCCGGTCTACCTGCCGCCACGTTACCGTGGCCGTATCGTCCTGACCCGCGACCCCGATGGCGAAGAACGCTGCGTAGCCTGCAACCTGTGCGCCGTGGCGTGCCCGGTGGGTTGCATCTCGCTGCAGAAAGCTGAAACCGAAGACGGTCGCTGGTACCCGGACTTCTTCCGTATCAACTTCTCGCGCTGCATTTTCTGCGGTCTCTGCGAGGAAGCCTGCCCGACCACCGCGATCCAGCTGACCCCGGATTTCGAGATGGCCGAGTTCAAACGTCAGGACCTGGTGTACGAGAAAGAAGATCTGCTGATCTCCGGCCCCGGCAAAAACCCTGATTACAACTTCTATCGTGTTGCAGGTATGGCCGTTGCCGGTAAGCCGAAAGGCGCCGCACAAAACGAAGCCGAGCCGATCAACGTGAAGAGCTTGCTGCCTTAAGGAAGAACGATGGAATTCGCTTTCTATTTCGCATCGGGTATCGCTGTTGTGTCCACACTGCGTGTGGTCACCAACACCAATCCTGTGCACGCCCTGCTCTACCTGATCATTTCGCTGATCGCCGTGGCCATGACCTTCTTCGCACTCGGCGCTCCGTTCGCCGGCGTGCTGGAAGTGATCGCCTACGCTGGCGCCATCATGGTGCTGTTCGTGTTCGTGGTGATGATGCTGAACCTCGGCCCGGCCTCGGTTCAGCAGGAACGCACCTGGCTCAGGCCCGGCATCTGGGCAGGTCCGGTGATTCTCGCCGCCCTGCTGCTGGCCGAACTGCTGTATGTGCTGTTCGCTCACCAGAGCGGTCAGGCCATCGGTCAAACCACCGTGGACGCGAAAGCCGTGGGCATCAGCCTGTTCGGTCCGTACCTGCTGGTGGTCGAACTCGCCTCGATGCTGCTGCTCGCTGCAGCCGTCACGGCGTTCCATTTGGGCCGTAACGAGGCGAAGGAGTAAGACATGCCTGCTATCCCTCTCGAGCATGGATTGGCCGTTGCCGGCATCCTGTTCTGCCTTGGTCTGGTCGGCCTGATGGTCCGCCGCAACATTTTGTTCGTGTTGATGAGTCTGGAAGTGATGATGAACGCCTCTGCACTGGCCTTCATCGTTGCGGGCGCCCGCTGGGCGCAACCGGATGGACAGATCATGTTCATCCTGGTGATCAGCCTTGCAGCCGCCGAAGCCAGTATTGGCCTGGCGATCCTGCTGCAACTGTATCGCCGCTTCCACACGCTCGATATCGACGCTGCCAGTGAGATGCGCGGATGAACCTACTCTTTCTGACTTTCGTATTCCCTCTGATCGGGTTCCTGTTGCTGTCGTTTTCCCGCGGCCGCCTCTCGGAAAACCTGTCGGCGCTGATCGGTGTCGGCTCCATCGGCCTGTCTGCCATCGTCGCGGCCTACGTGATCTGGCAATTCAACGTCGCTCCACCGGAAGGTGGCGTGTACGTGCATGTGCTGTGGAAGTGGATGTCCGTCGAGGGCTTCCAGCCGAACTTCGCCCTGTACCTGGATGGTCTGTCCGTGACCATGCTCGGTGTGGTGGTCGGTGTGGGTTTCCTGATCCACCTGTTCGCCTCCTGGTACATGCGCGGTGAAGCCGGTTACTCGCGCTTCTTCGCCTACACCAACCTGTTTATCGCCAGCATGCTGTTCCTGGTCCTGGGCGATAACCTGCTGTTCATCTACTTCGGTTGGGAAGGCGTGGGCCTGTGCTCGTACCTGTTGATCGGTTTCTACTACAGCAACCGCAACAACGGTAACGCCGCACTGAAAGCCTTCATCGTCACCCGTATCGGCGACGTGTTCATGGCGATCGGCCTGTTCATCCTGTTCCAGCAACTGGGCACGCTGAACGTCCAGGAACTGCTGGTGAAGGCGCCTGAGCACTTCAAGGTCGGCGATTTCTGGATCGTGCTGGCGACCCTGATGCTGCTGGGTGGTGCGGTCGGTAAATCGGCTCAACTGCCGCTGCAGACCTGGCTTGCAGACGCGATGGCCGGCCCTACCCCGGTTTCGGCACTGATCCACGCCGCAACCATGGTGACCGCTGGCGTTTACCTGATCGCCCGTACCCACGGTCTGTTCGCCCTGGCGCCGGACATCCTGCATCTCGTGGGAATCGTCGGTGGTGTGACGCTGGTGCTGGCCGGTTTCGCCGCACTGGTACAAACCGACATCAAACGTATCCTCGCCTACTCGACCATGAGCCAGATCGGCTACATGTTCCTGGCGCTGGGCGTTGGCGCCTGGGAAGGCGCGATCTTCCACCTGATGACCCACGCCTTCTTCAAGGCCCTGCTGTTCCTTGCTTCCGGTGCGGTGATCGTTGCCTGCCACCACGAGCAGAACATCTTCAAGATGGGCGGCCTGTGGAAGAAACTGCCGCTGGCCTACGCCAGCTTCATCGTCGGTGGTGCCGCTCTGGCTGCCCTGCCACTGGTGACCGCAGGTTTCTACTCCAAGGACGAAATCCTCTGGGAAGCGTTCGCCAGCGGCAACCACGGTCTGCTGTACGCAGGTCTGGTCGGCGCATTCATGACTTCGCTGTACACCTTCCGCCTGATCTTCATTGCGTTCCACGGTGAAGCCAAGACCGAAGCTCACGCCGGTCACGGCATCGCTCACTGGCTGCCACTGTCGGTGCTGATCGTGCTGTCGACCTTCGTCGGCGCCATGATCGTTCCACCGCTGCACGGCGTACTGCCTGAAAGCGTTGGCCATGCCGGTGGCGAAGCCAAGCACAGCCTGGAAATCGCCTCGGGCGCCATCGCCCTGGCCGGTATCCTGCTGGCGGCCCTGCTGTTCCTTGGCAAGCGTCGCTTCGTGACCGCGATCGCCAACAGCGGCGTCGGCCGTTTCCTTTCGGCCTGGTGGTTCGCTGCCTGGGGCTTCGACTGGATCTACGACAAACTGTTCGTGAAGCCGTACCTTGCGATCAGCCACATGCTGCGCAAAGACCCGCTCGACCAGACCATCGGTCTGATCCCGCGCATGGCCAAGGGTGGTCACACCGCTCTGAGCCGTACCGAAACCGGTCAACTGCGTTGGTACGCTGCTTCGATGGCTGCTGGTGCCGTGTTGGTCATCGGCGCTGTCGTGCTGGTAGCGGTCTGATATGAACCTTGCGAATTTGCGAAAGGAAACGAGCCCGTCATGATTCTGCCTTGGCTAATCCTGATCCCCTTCATCGGCGGCCTGCTGTGCTGGATGGGTGAGCGCTTCGGCGCTACCCTCCCCCGCTGGATTGCGCTGTTGACCATGACCCTGGAACTCGCCCTCGGCCTCTGGCTGTGGGCCCACGGTGACTATTCATTTGCTCCGGCGCCTGGCGCCGATCCGACCTGGGCGCTTGAGTTCAAGCACGTCTGGATCCAGCGCTTCGGCATCAACGTGCACCTGGCCCTCGACGGTCTGTCGCTGCTGATGATCCTGCTGACCGGTCTGCTGGGTATCCTGTCGGTACTCTGCTCGTGGAAAGAGATCCAGCGTCACGTTGGCTTCTTCCACCTGAACCTGATGTGGATCCTGGGCGGCGTTGTCGGCGTGTTCCTCGCCCTCGACCTGTTCATGTTCTTCTTCTTCTGGGAAATGATGCTGGTGCCGATGTACTTCCTCATCGCGCTCTGGGGTCACAGTTCTTCGGACGGCAAGAAAACCCGTATCTACGCTGCGACCAAGTTCTTCATCTTCACTCAGGCTTCCGGCCTGATCATGCTGGTGGCGATCCTGGGTCTGGTACTGGTCAACTACAACAGCACCGGCGTGATCACCTTCAACTATGCCGACCTGTTGAAGACCAAGATGTCGATGACCACCGAGTACATTCTGATGCTCGGCTTCTTCATCGCCTTCGCGGTCAAACTGCCAGTGGTTCCGTTCCACTCCTGGCTGCCTGACGCTCACGCCCAGGCGCCGACCGCAGGTTCCGTCGACCTCGCCGGTATCTTGCTGAAAACCGCGGCCTACGGTCTGCTGCGTTTCGCCCTGCCGCTGTTCCCGAACGCCTCGGCCGAGTTCGCGCCGATCGCCATGACCCTCGGTCTGATCGGGATCTTCTACGGTGCTTTCCTGGCGTTCGCACAAACCGACATCAAGCGCCTGATCGCCTTCTCGTCCGTTTCCCACATGGGCTTCGTACTGATCGGCATCTACTCCGGCAGCCAACTGGCCCTGCAAGGTGCAGTGATCCAGATGCTGGCGCACGGTCTGTCGGCCGCGGCACTGTTTATCCTCAGCGGTCAGCTGTACGAGCGCCTGCACACTCGTGACATGCGTGAGATGGGCGGTCTGTGGTCGCGCATCGCTTACCTGCCGGCGATCAGCCTGTTCTTCGCAGCCGCCTCTCTGGGTCTGCCGGGTACCGGTAACTTCGTCGGCGAGTTCCTGATCCTGATCGGTACCTTCGCCAGTGCTCCATGGATCACTGCGATTGCCACCTCCGGTCTGGTGTTCGGTTCGGTCTACTCGCTGATCATGATCCACCGTGCCTACTTCGGTCCGTCCAAATCGGATTCGATCCTGCACGGCATGGACGGTCGCGAACTGATCATGGTGCTGGGCCTTGCGGTACTGCTGATTTACCTCGGCGTCTACCCGCAACCGTTCCTCGACACCTCTGCCGCCACGATGCATGGCGTGCAGCAGTGGCTCGGCACCGCCTTCACTCAACTCGCTTCGGCCCGGTAAGAGCGCTATGGAATTCACGATTCAACACTTTATTGCGCTTGCGCCACTGTTGATCACCAGCCTCACCATTATCGTGGTGATGCTGGCAATCGCCTGGCGCCGCAACCACTCGCAGACCTTCCTGATTTCGGTGGCAGGTCTGAATCTGGCCTTGCTGTCGATCCTGCCGGCACTGAAAGTCGCGCCTCTGGCCGTGACCCCGTTGCTGCAGATCGACACCTTTGCCTGCCTGTACATGGCGCTGATCCTGGTCGCCACCCTCGCCTGTGTAACCCTCGCCCACGCCTACCTCGGCGATGGCGGTTCGGGTTACCCGGGCAACCGTGAAGAACTGTACCTGCTGATCCTGATGGCCGCCGCCGGTGGCCTGGTTCTGGTCAGCGCGCAGCACCTGGCCGGGTTGTTCATCGGTCTGGAACTGCTGTCGGTGCCGGTCTACGGTCTGGTGGCCTACGCCTTCTTCAACAAGCGTTCGCTGGAAGCCGGTATCAAGTACATGGTGCTGTCGGCCGCCGGTTCCGCGTTCCTGCTGTTCGGTATGGCGCTGCTGTACGCAGACTCGGGTTCGCTGAGCTTCGTCGGTATCGGTCAGGCACTGGCCACCACCAACCTGCCGAGCTCGCTGGCGCAACTGGGCCTGGGCATGATGCTGATCGGTCTGGCGTTCAAGCTGTCGCTGGTACCGTTCCACCTGTGGACGCCGGACGTGTACGAAGGTGCTCCGGCACCGGTGGCCGCGTTCCTCGCGACCGCTTCGAAAGTGGCCGTGTTCGCGGTCATGGTGCGCCTGTTCCAGATCTCCCCTGCCGCAAGCAGTGGCGTACTGAGCAACGTGCTGACCATCATCGCCATCGCCTCGATCCTGTTCGGTAACCTGCTGGCCCTGACCCAGAGCAACCTCAAGCGTCTGCTCGGTTACTCGTCCATCGCGCACTTCGGCTACCTGCTGATCGCACTGGTGGCGAGCAAGGGTCTGGCGGTGGAAGCCATCGGCGTGTACCTGGTCACCTACGTGATCACCAGCCTCGGCGCCTTCGGCGTGATCACCCTGATGTCCTCGCCGTACAACGGCCGTGACGCAGACGCGCTGTACGAGTACCGCGGCCTGTTCTGGCGCCGTCCGTACCTGACCGCCGTACTGACCGTGATGATGCTGTCCCTGGCCGGTATCCCGCTGACCGCAGGCTTCATCGGCAAGTTCTACATCATCGCTACCGGTGTCGAGTCGCACCAATGGTGGCTGGTCGGTTCCCTGGTACTGGGCAGCGCCATCGGCGTGTTCTACTACCTGCGCGTGATGGTCACCCTGTACCTGATCGAACCGAACCTGCGCCGCCACGACGCCCAGCTGCACTGGGAACAGAAAGCAGGCGGCGTGATGCTGCTGGCAATCGCCCTGGTTGCGTTCTTCCTGGGTGTTTACCCGCAGCCGTTGCTGACACTGGTTCAGCAGGCGGGTCTGGCGGGCTGATTGTTCTGCTGGAATGGCTGCAAACAGAAACGGCACCTTCGGGGTGCCGTTTTTGTTTTTGTGGGATTTGTTACGAGTGCTCTGCCCTTCCTGCTTAAACCCCAGAAAGCTCCCGCTGAATTGTCGGTTTCGTCCTACAGTCTGTTTTTGGCTATTAGAGCTATCGTGAGTGGAGGATAACGCAGCGTTCGCAAGCACGACGATGTTAACGGCGGTCCCAATAGGAATCAGAAATGAAAGCGACCAACGGCCCGTCCAAACCAGAAAATGCGACTAGACCCACACCACCGAAAAAGCCCTCTGCACCAGTGGTACGCCGTGTTGTCAACGAGAGAGTTATCAATAGAAAGGAAATAGCGTTAGATAATAGGTGATCATCAATCGAAGCCATTCAAGCAATATCTATCACTCAAAATAACGGCATCTTCGGATGCCGTTGTTTTTTTCTGCGGTTTCACTTGAAAAATCTCTGGCACCAGCTGAATCCTGCATCTGGGCGGCTGAGTTTCTGTAAGAGTTGACGAAGGTAGCGATCCCTTGATCGTAAACGCCATCCCCTTCTTAGGAGTTCTCCTGCAACTCACTGGGCAATGTATGACATTCGAAAAGAGCCATTTTCCAGTAAATTCGAAGATCAATTTTCAAGAGGAGATGGCGAACCATGAAGCGAGATATTTTTTCAGAGTTGATGGACGGCCTCGAGTCGTTAGCCGAAGAACGCAAAGGCAAAGTCACTTTGAAAAAAACGCGCGCCCAACGGATCGGAACCATGAAGGGCAAACTCACACTTCCCAATGACATCGATACCTCTCTGCCAGAGGACTTGCTGGATACCTTCGAAAGGTAGAAACGCACATCTGCATACATGGAACGATCAGCCCCACCCTGCGTGTGAGTTTCGCCCGCATTCACCTAACAAAATTGTAATCCCCCAATCACCTCCGCGTTATCCGCAGCCTGCAACGATGTCACCCGGCGACTCTCCCGGCGGGCCCTTGCCCGTTCGAACAATAAAACCCACGCCGAAGCTCGTTCCCGTTCTGCCGAACCCAAGGAGTGATTGATGGTTAACAACAAAAAAATGTCGATGGCCGCTTTAGCAGTGGTTGTCGGCGCCGGGCCGTCCACGGTGTTTGCAGAAGAAAAACCCGAAGGGTTTATCGAAGGCAGCAGCCTGACGGTGCTCAACCGCAACTTCTATTTCAATCGTGATCACCGCAACGGCCAGTCCAGCCCTACCGGCAATGGTTATTCCGAGGCCTGGGCCCATGCGGTCATCAGCAAGTTCGAATCCGGTTTCACCCAGGGCACCGTCGGGGTCGGGTTTGATGCTTTTGCGATGATCGGCCTGAAACTCGATACCGGTGACGGCCGCAACGGTGGCCGTAGTTCGTTTGATGTGTTGCCGGTCGACAGCGAAGGCAAAGCACGGGACGAATACACCAAGGTTGGTGGCGCCGCCAAAGTGCGGGCCTTCGATACGGTGGTGAAAATCGGTGATGTATTCCCGGCCAACCCGGTCGTCGCGGCGGGTGATTCGCGACTGCTGCCGGAAAGCTTTCGCGGTGTGACGGCGACCAACACCAGCATTGAAGGTCTGTCGATTCAGGGCGGCCGGCTGCATGCGATGAGCCAGCCGGTGTCCAGCGACATGCGCGAAAACTTCGCGACCTTCTATGCCGGCCCGGTCAACTCGCCCTGGATCGCCTATGGCGGCGGCGATTATGCGCTGAACAAAAACCTGAGTTTCAGCCTGTACTCCAGCCGCCTGAAAGATGCCTGGAACCAGTACTACGCCGGCACTGCCTGGACGTATCCGCTGTCGGATGACCTGTCACTGTTCGGTGGCCTGAACTATTACAAGGCCGTCGACGAAGGCAAACAATTGCTCGGCCAGTTCGACAACAACATCTGGAGTGGCCGGGTCGGCGTGAAACTCGGCGCCCACTCCGTCGCCCTCTCCCACCAACGCAACAACGGCAACGACGACTTCGATTATCTGCGCCAGTCCGACTCGATCTTCCTCGACAACTCCATCCAATACAGCGACTTCAACTCGCCGAAAGAGCGTTCATGGATGGTGCGCTACGACCTCGACATGACCACTTACGGCGTGCCGGGCCTGTCGTTCATGACCCGTTATGCCCGCGGCACCGACGCCGACTATTCCAACGCCAACGCCGTGTACATGCGTCGTGATGCCGACGGCAATCCGCTGACCGACCAGAAGCGCTGGGAGCGTGACATCGAAGTCAAATACGTGGTGCAAAGCGGTTCGATGAAAGACCTGTCGCTGCGTTTGCGCCAGGCCACCACCCGTGCCACGGCATTCGAGTCGGATCTGGATGAAGTACGGGTGATCGTCGAATACCCGCTGGCAATTCTCTGAGTTTAACGAGCAATACACATTCACCTTTAGAAGCTCCTTGCTCCTTTGGTAAGAGGTGAATCCTTTGGCGTCCTTCGGGACGCCTTTTTTATGCCTGAAAAAAAGCCCGGCTCACTGCACATGAACCAGGCGTTTGAGCCGCTATAGGCGCTATCCACCCTGCTGACGACAGTTGCCCATCACGCTGTACGTGACCGTGTTGAGCTGCCCTTTGGAGTCCTCATAAGTCATCGCTGCCGGCACCACCGCGCATTCATTTTTCGGCCGGACAACGCTCACCACTTTCTTCACATCCAGCTTCATTCCGTACTCATATTCCTTGATCACCGGCGCCGCTTTGCCCTGGGCGGCCGCGTACTGCTCCATGGCCTGAGCATTGGCGCTGAGCGCCCGGTCGAACGTCCGGTCTCCGCCCCCTTCGGCCAACGCATTCAAAGACATTGCCATGACACCGGTGAACGCCAACAGCTTAAGAAATTTCATATCCAGCTCCTTCAAAACACGACTCATAAAAAAGCCCACCATCGATGCGCGATGACGGGCTCATTCACTGGCAGCACGCTTACAGGTCTTGGGTCTTCTCATCCTTTTTATCATTCACGACGACAGGATCGCGGGCCTTCTCCTTGGCCACAAACAGCTCCATGGAGCGGTCGTTAGCGGTCATCATTCGGTCGAAAGTACGGTCACCGCCACCTTCGGCCAACACCAGCGAAGACATCATCAGAGCCACGGCAAACGCACCAATCTGTGCAACTTTCATCTTTGATTCCTCATTCAAGTAACTGACGGGATCAAGGTAACAATCCGAACCTTTCGTGACGGTGGCGCCGAAATTACATATCCGTTATGTAAAAAGGCCCGCATTTGCGGGCCTTTTGTTAAACCAAAAAATGACTAGGCAGCCGTGGGTAATTCCTCGTCCCGACGATGCGCCAGCTGATACAGCGCCGGTAATATCAACAACGTGAGGATGGTCGAGGACAGGATCCCGCCAATCACCACCGTCGCCAGCGGTCGCTGAACCTCGGCCCCGGTGCCGGTCGCGAGGGCCATCGGAATGAAGCCAAGGGACGCCACCAACGCCGTCATCAGCACCGGACGCAATCGCGTCAGCGCACCTTCGTGAATCGCCTCGGCAAGCGAGCGCCCCTCCTCCCGCAAGTTGCGAATGAACGCAATCATCACCAGCCCGTTAAGCACCGCCACACCGGACAGCGCGATAAAACCGACACCCGCCGAGATCGACAGCGGAATGTCCCGCAGCCACAACGCCATGACCCCGCCGGTCAGCGCAAACGGAATCCCGGTGAACACCAGCAAGCCGTCCTTGAGGTTGTTGAACATCATGAACAGCAGCCCGAACACCAGCAGCAACGCCACCGGCACCACGATCTGCAAGCGCTTGGCCGCCGATTGCAGTTGCTCGAACTGCCCGCCCCAGGTCGTCCAGTAACCCGCCGGCACCTGCACATCACGTTCGATCACCTCGCCCGCCTCGGCAACGAAAGAGCCGATATCCCGCCCGCGCACGTTGGCGCTGACGATCACCAGGCGTTTGCCGTTTTCGCGGCTGACCTGATTCGGCCCCAGCACCAGATCGAGGCTGGCGACGTCCTTCAGCGCAATGAAACCGATCTGACTGGCTGCCTCACCGCCAGCCGCCGGCACCGGAATCAGTAGCGCCGACAACCCGTCGACGTCCTTGCGCATGGCGTCGGACAAACGCACCACCATGTCGAATCGCCGGTCACCTTCGTACAACGTCCCGGCCTTCTGCCCGCCGACGGCCACCGCAATGGTGTCCTGCACGTCGCCGACGTTGAGCCCGTAACGCGCCGCTTTATCGCGGTCGATGTTGATGGTCAGCACCGGCAGACCGGTGGTTTGCTCGACCTTGACCTCGGACGCACCGTTGACCTTCTGCATCGCGGCAGCAATCTTCGCCGCCGTGGCGTTCAGCACGTCCATGTCATCACCGAACACTTTCACCGCCACGTCGCTACGCACGCCGGAGATCAGCTCGTTGAAGCGCAACTGGATCGGCTGCGACAGTTCATAGTTGCTGCCCGGCAACGTCGCGGCGGCCTGTTGCAGCTCAGCCATCAGGGTTTCCCGGGACTTGCCCGGGTCCGGCCATTGGTCTTTGGGTTTGAGCATCACATAGCTGTCGGAGATGTTCGGCGGCATCGGGTCGGAGGCGATTTCCGCCGTGCCGGTGCGGGCGAACACGCGCTCGACTTCCGGCACTTTATTGAGGATCAAGGTTTCCAGTCGCTGCTGCATGTCCACCGATTGCGTCAGGCTGGTGCCCGGCACGCGCAACGCCTGCAAGGCAAAATCGCCTTCACTGAGACTCGGCACAAACTCGCTGCCCATGCGGCTGGTGACCACGCCACTGAGCACGATCACAGCCAACGCCGCCCCCACGGCAACAGAACGATGCGACATCACCCAGGCCAGCGCCGGAGCATAAACGCGACGCGCGACGCGCATCACCACGCCCTCTTCTTCCTTGACCTTGCCGGTCACAAACAACGCAATCGCCGCCGGCACAAAGGTGACGGACAGGAGCATGGCGCCGAGCAACGCGATGACCACAGTGAACGCCATCGGGTGGAACATTTTCCCTTCGACGCCGCTCAGGGCGAAGATCGGCAGGTACACGACCATGATGATCAATTGGCCGAAAATCAGCGGGCGCCGCGCCTCTTTCGCCGCCGCAAACACTTCATGGAAACGCTCGGATCGCGTCAGCAGTCGTCCGTGATGCTGCTGCGCATGAGCCAGCCGTCGCAAGGTGTTTTCGACGATCACCACCGCACCGTCGACGATGATCCCGAAGTCCAGCGCGCCGAGGCTCATCAGGTTGGCGCTGACCTTGTTGCTGAACATCCCGGTGAAGGTGAACAGCATCGACAGCGGAATCACCATCGCGGTGATCAGCGCAGCGCGGATATTGCCGAGGAACAGGAACAGAATCGCGATGACCAGAATCGCGCCTTCGACGAGGTTCTTCTTCACCGTGGCGATGGCCTTGTCGACCAGATGCGTGCGGTCATACACCGGTACCGCGATCACGCCGTTGGGCAAGGATTTGTTGATCTGTTCGAGCTTGGCAGCCACTGCCTGGGAGACCGTGCGGCTGTTTTCGCCGATCAGCATGAATACCGTACCCAGCACCACTTCGCGGCCGTTTTCCGTGGCAGCGCCGCTGCGCAGTTCGCGGCCGATGTCCACGGTGGCGACATTCTTGATGCGGATCGGCGTGCCGTCGACGTTGGCCATGACGATGTTGGCAATGTCCTCGGTGCTCGCCACTTGCCCCGGTGCGCGTATCAGCAATTGCTCGCCGCTGCGCTCGATGTACCCGGCGCCGACGTTGGCGTTGTTGCGCTCCAGCGCCGTCACCAGATCGGTGAGGGTCAGTCTGTAGGCGGCGAGTTTTTTCGGATCGGGAGCAATCTGGTACTCCTTGGCAAAGCCGCCGATGGTGTTGATCTCGGCCACACCGGGGACGTTGCGCAGTTGCGGCTTGATGATCCAGTCCTGGATCACTCGCAGATCGGTAGGCGTGTAGGGCGTGCCGTCGTCCTTCAACGCGCCTTCCTTGGTCTCGACCGTCCACAAAAAGATCTCGCCGAGCCCCGTGGAAATCGGTCCCATCACTGCCTCCACGCCCTCGGGCAATTGCTCCTTGGCGGACTGCAAACGCTCGTTGACCAATTGCCGGGCAAAGAACAGATCAGTGCCGTCCTTGAAGATCACCGTGACCTGGGACAGGCCCGAGCGTGACAGCGACCGGGTTTGCTCCAGCGCCGGCAGGCCGGCCATCGCGGTCTCAATCGGAAAGGTGATGCGCTGCTCGGTTTCCAGCGGCGAGAACCCGGCAGCGCCGGTGTTGATCTGCACCTGGACGTTGGTGATATCGGGCACGGCGTCGATCGGCAGTTTCTGATAACTGGCGATACCGAGGCCGGCCATGAGCAAAACGGCGAGCAGCACGATGATGCGCTGCTCGATGGCAAACTGGATCAGGCGTTCGAACATGGGAGTCTTCCGCAATTAGTGACTGTGCTCGGCCGAGGCTTTGCCCAGCTCCGATTTGAGGACGAAGCTGCCGGCGCTGGCCACTTGCACGCCCGGCTCCAGCCCGGCGGTGACTTCCACCTGCCCCGCCGCGCGACTGCCCAGCTCCACCGCTTGCGCCTTGAAGCCGTCGTCGGTGCGGATGAACACCGTGGGTTTGTCCTCGACCGTCTGGATCGCGGTTTCCGGTACGGCGACCCTGGCCTGACGGCTGTCGGTGGCGACCAGCGCGGTGACAAACAGGCCAGGACGCCATGAGCCTTGCGGGTTTTCCAGGGTGACACGAACGGTCGCGGTACGGGTCTGTTCGCCGAGCAGGCTGCCGACGTAGGCCACCGTGCCGGTCACTTTGGCATTCAACTCCGCCGCGCTGACCGTGACGGGTTTGCCCACTTGTACCTTGTTCAGGTCCTTGGGTGAAACGCCGAACGTGACCCACACCCGCGACAAATCCGAGAGCGTAAACGCCGCCGTGGTTTCATCGACCACCTCGCCTGGTGTCAGGTGTTTTTCCACCACCACACCGTCGAACGGCGCTCGCAGTTCATAGCGATTGCCGCCGGTAGCGACCACGCTGCCACTAAGCACGCTGATCTTTTGCCGGGCGTTGTTCAGGGCGATTTCGGCTTCTTCCAGAGCTTGCCGGGCCTGAAGGAAATCCTGTTCGGCGGAGATCTTGTCCTGCCACAGTTTTTTCTCACGCTCATAGGTCGTCCGCGCCAATGTGAGGCGACGTTGCGCGGCCGCCTGTTCGCTGCGCTGATCCGAAATCTGCTGGCTGGCGATCACGGCCAGCAACTGGCCCTTCTTCACCGTTTGCCCGAGATTGACCGACACCGACTCGACCACCCCCGGTACACGCGGCACCACATGCGCGGTGCGGTCCTCGTCGAAGCGAACTTCACCGGGGAACGGCAAGCCGAGACTGATGAGCTGCGCCTTCGCTTCGGCCAGTTGAATCCCCGCCGCCGTGATCTGTTCGGCCGTCAGTTCGATGTGCCCTTCTTCGCCATGTTCGCCCTCGGCGGCGGCGCCTTCTTCCGCATGATCCGCATGTTCGGAGGCTTCATCGGCGTGCGCATCGATGCCTGAGTTGTTCGTCCACATCGAGCCGATACCAATGCCCAACGCCAAGGTCGCCGCAGCGACCGCGATCAGTTTTTTATCCATGGAAGCTCCTCTGCGCCGTGCCATCGCGCAGTGATCAGAAAATTGAAATTCAAGGGCTGACGCTGAGGTCGCCGAAGATGCGCTCGATGCGTACCCGGGCGTCGGTAGCCTCACTCACCGCCTGGATGTATTGGCTGCGAGCGCTGATCAGCGTGCGCTGGGCGTCGAGTACGTCGAGGAAGCCGAACTTGCCCATTTCGAAACCGCGAGTGGCGTTGTCGACCGCACTTTGCGCGGCGGGCAGGATGGTCTGGTCGAACGCCCTGATTTCGCCGTTGGCGGTCTGCCATTGCGCAAGCGTGGTCTGGATTTCCGTGCGCAAACGCAGCTCAGTAGCGTTGCGCAGGTCCCGCGCCTGATCGGTACGTCGCGCTGCCGCCAGCACGTTGCCCTGATTGCGGTTGAACAGCGGAATCGGCATCGACAGCCCGACCACGTTGACCCGCTCGCGCTCGGTTTCGCTGTACTGGCTGCCGATGCTGACGGTGAGATCGGGAATCCGCTGGGACTTTTCCAGCCCCAGCGAAGCTTCGCGCTGCTCGATCTGCAACGTGGCCAGACGCAGCTCCGCCGTTTCGTTCAGGCGCTCAAGCAAACGGGTCGGCGGTGGGACGCTTGGCAGGCTTTGAGCAGCGCTTTGCACCGTGGTCGAAGTCGGCAACGGTGCCCCCATGACCTGCGCCAGCTGCTGGTACGCATTGGCCTGATCGCGCTCGGCGCGACTCAGCTCCAGGCGTACTTCCGAGAGCTGTACCTGGGCGCGAGTGCCTTCCACCGGCGACGATTTACCCGTCTCGATCCGCCCTTGAGCCACACGCAAGCCGTGTTCGGCCAGTTGCAGCGACTGACGGCTCAGCTGCAAACGTTGCTGCGCCGTTTGTGCCCCGTTGAACGCTTGAATAACGTCGGCACGCAACGCGTTGCGCTTGCGCTCCAGTTCGATGCCGGCGGCATCCTGCGCACGGCTGGCGACGTCGATCCGGGCGCCGCGTTTACCGCCCAGCTCGATCGGCTGGCTTAACATCACCGTGGTGGTGCGCGACTGGCGCCGGGTGTCTTCGGCCTCCCACGAAACCTCAGGATTGGGGATCAGGCCTGCCTGTTTGCGGTCACCTTCGGCAATGCCGATTTCCCACTGCGCGGCCGCCAGATCCGGGTTACCGGCGAAGGCCGTTTGCAAGGCCTGATCCAGGGTCAAGGTCGAGGCACTGGCAAGGCTTGTACAGGCCAACAACAAGAGGCCGCTGGCGGTTTTTTTCAGGCGAGAACGCGCCGTCCGTTCTATTAAACCGGGCAATGGAAGGCTTCCTTCAATAAAGAATCGTTGATGGCGCCACGGTAGGGTTTTGAACTTATCGACAAGGTGACGTGAACATTACAAATCCGTTATCCACGATTTATCGAAGTTGTTTTGCTCTAGCATAAGAAGTTCGAATGGCTTTATTGCAATACACGGAAACAAATGAACTTTAGTTATCTGCCGAACAGACCTTGCCGAAATCGAATTCATGAAAAATTCGCATTTATGCTGCGACAGGCTGTCGCGGACAGCCGTTTTAAAGGGCTCAAGCGTTGACTCTGTAGCCACTACAGCCTTTACCTTTTACGCCGTCCCGTTCTTGAAATCGTCCGGAAGCCCCTACAAAAACAACAACTTTCCTGGCCACCTTAATTAAATATCCATTAAATAAAAGTGGTGATAGATCATGCGAATCCTTGTCGTAGAGGACGAGCTTAAAGCTGCCGAATACTTGCATCAGGGCCTGACCGAAAGTGGCTATATCGTTGACCACGCCATTAACGGCACTGACGGTTTGCACCTGGCGCAACAACAGGTGTACGACCTGATCATTCTGGATGTGAATCTGCCGGAACTCGACGGTTGGGGCGTGCTGGAACAACTGCGTCGTACTCACTCCACCCGGGTGATGATGCTCACCGCACGCGGTCGCCTGGCGGACAAGATCCGGGGTCTGGATCTGGGCGCCGACGACTATCTGGTCAAGCCGTTCGAATTCCCGGAACTGCTGGCCCGGGTGCGTACCCTGATGCGCCGCAGCGAAAACATCCCGGTGCCGCAGGTGCTCAAGGTCGCCGATCTGGAACTTGATCCAGGCCGCCACCGAGCCTTTCGTGGCACGCAGCGCATCGACCTGACCACCAAGGAGTTCGCCCTGCTGCATCTGCTGATGCGCCAGTCCGGCGAAGTACTGACCCGCACCCAGATCATCTCGCTGGTGTGGGACATGAATTTTGACTGCGACACCAACGTGGTCGAGGTTTCGATCCGCCGCTTGCGGGCGAAGATCGACGATCCGTTCGACAGCAAACTGATCCACACCCTGCGCGGCGTCGGCTATGTGCTGGAGGCACGGGAATGAAGCCTGCCAGCCTGTCGCTGCGGCTTGGTCTGACGGTCAGCATTCTCGGTGCGCTGTTGGTGGTGTTCCTGGCGATCCTCGCGTATTTCGCCCTGACCCATGAGCTGAATGCGTTGTCCCGGGACAGCCTGGAAAAGAAGATGGCTCAGGTTGAGCACAGCCTTTCGCTGTACGTCGATGCCAATGAAGTCAGTGGCAAGCCGCACATTCTGCTCGATCAGGTCATGGGCCATGACAACCTGACGCTGACGATTTATGACCGAAGCAATTTGCGCTCACCGCTGCTCAAGTCCGGGTCAGGATTGACGGATCCCCGGATCGAGTTGAAGGCGATACGGGCGACGACCGATCAGTTGACTTACACCGACAGCGCCGATGCCGAAGGCGCGAAATTTCTCACCGCCTCGAAGCTGATTCGCCTGAAGGACGGCAGCAACGTGCCGGTGCTGTTGTCGATGGACAACGCCCACGATCAGGCCTTGCTCAGCGCCTATTTGCGCTCGACGCTGATTGCCTTGCCGTTGTTGCTGGTGTTCATCGGCCTGACCGCGTGGGGCGCGGTGCAGCGCGGACTGGCGCCGCTGCGCGAGTTTCGCAAAGTGGCGGCCAGGGTGACCACACAGGACCTCGACCATCGGTTGTCGGTGGTGAACATGCCTCAGGAGCTCAGCGAACTGGCGCAAGGCATCAACGTGATGCTTGATCGCCTGGACAGCGGCGTGCAGCAGTTGTCGCAGTTCTCCGATGATCTGGCCCACGAACTGCGCACGCCGATCAACAACCTGATGGGCAAGGCTCAGGTCACGCTGTCGCGGGAACGCTCGGTCGAGGAATACACCGACGTCCTGGTGTCCTGCACCGAAGAGCTGGAACGCATCGCACGGATTGTCTCGGACATGCTGTTTCTGGCCCAGGCCAGCCAGCCGATGGCCCACGCCTCGTTCGAGTCGATTGCACTGGAGGAAGAGGCGTTCAGGGTGGCCGAGCTGTTTTCCCTGTCGGCGCAGGACAAGCAGATCCATCTGAAAGTGGTCGGCAGCGCGCAGGTCTCGGGCGACCGGCTGATGATCCAGCGAGCGATATCGAACCTGCTGTCCAATGCCCTGCGTCACTGCCCGCCCGGCAAAACCGTTTCACTGTTCATCGAGCAGGCACCGACGCAGGTGGCGCTGCGGGTGAGCAATCCCGGCACCGGCATCGAAGCGCAGCACCTGCCGCATCTGTTCGACCGCTTTTACCGGGTCGACAGCAGCCGCACCCGCTCACAGGGCAGTACCGGCCTGGGGCTGGCCATCGTGCGCTCGATCATGACTCTGCACCAGGGTACTGCGCAGGTGCAAAGCCGTCCGGGGGCGATGACGGTATTCAGTCTGGTATTCCCCGTGCTCGCGGAAAAGCACTAACCCCTCAAACAGATTTGTGCGGTTTTTTCTCAATTTCCATCAGAAAAATCGCCGCACAAGTGCGCCATCAATCCACGTAGCCCTTTCAACGCGAATTTGCGTCGGACTCGCGATGAAACGTCTGACGAAGGCAGGAAACAAAACCTCGCCAAGGGTTGATTCCCGATCGTTTCGTTCGCCATTTTTCACAAGACACAGCCCCTTTAAAACAAGCTTTTGCGCCGATCCCGAGGTGTCTATTCACGATTTATCAGTACGTATTTCGGCGCAGGCAAAAACCACGAACGGAAACGTCTGGACATTTTTGACCCCGCCGCCGCGGCCCTTTTAGATTCGGCTGGTGCTTGCAACAGCACCCCCAAACAACCAACAAGGAGAAACACCATGGGCTACATAAGCAGCTGGAATGCCAACCAGGTCGATGAACTCGACGAGCAGGAAACCCCCTCGGCCGAGCAGATTGAGGCACTGCAACTGACCGAAGAAGAGCAGGCCGAACTGAACGCCGAGTGACAAGACTCGCGGGGGCCTTGCGCCCCTGCGGGCTTTCCGGGAAGGGAATCATGGACAAGACAAGGATGGCCGAGCGTGAATTGACGGCCGATCAGGCAGAGCGCCGTATTCATACCGAGCTTTCACGCCTGGGCCTCACGCCGGTAACCCGCACACTCGGCAGCAAGGTCGTTGCGGTTCAGGTGAGTCTTCACGGCAGCGACAACCGTCATGCCCGTGGCGGCGGCAAGGGTTATGCGGATCAGGCACACCTGGGCGCGCTCTACGAAGCCCTTGAGCATTATTGGACGGATCAACGCATCACGACCGATGTTCACCACGAGACGGAACGCTATTTCAAAGACACGCCGATCTTTGCCGATGACTCGCTTCTGCACAGGCTCACCTGTCAGCAAAACGTGCACATCGCCTGCAGGACCTATGTCTGTCCGCCGTGGCATGACCGGTTTTCCTATCCGCTTGCGCTGACTTCGCCAAACGATTCACGTCAGCCCTCTTCACCGGGAACAGCCGACTGCCGCGCAGTGCGACGCTACGCCAGCAACAGCGGCACCGCCATTGGAGCCACTTACAGCGAAGCGATGCTGCACGCCACCAACGAATGCATCGAGCGCGATGCCGTGTCGTTGTTTCTGCTCAATCACTTTTATTACGAGAATCACCCACCCCTGCGACGGGTGGTCCGCCTCGGTGATCACGATGACCTTGGTCGTCTGTGGGCCGATGCCGAACAGGAAATCGGCGGCGAAATCGTGCTGATGGATATCAGCAGCGAGTTCAAGGCGCGAACCTTTCTGGCATTCACGACGAAACCCGGCATTCATCCGCAGGTTTTCGGCAGCGGTTGCTCGCTCGACCCGCGTCATGCCGCATGGCGAGCGCTCAGTGAGCTGGTGCAATTGCAGCTCAGCGCCACCGAATCTGAATACCAGCAGCTACTGGCCAATGCACTGCGCAACCTGCAGCCCTTCCCGCGTTTACTGCGTTGTGCGCAGTTCGATCCGCAGACGCTGTTGCATCGCTGCGAGCAACTCGAGGTGACGCTGCCGGGCGCCGGTGAAGACATATCCGTAAGCGATCAGCTTCATCTGCTGACTCAAGACCTGCAAAGCCACGGCCGTACGTTGGGTGCTTCGATCCTGCAGCAGACCGAGCTTGGCACAACCCTGGTCAACGTGGTGATTCCCGGTCTGGAGCGCTTCTTCGTGGTTTCCAGCGGCAACGTGGTCACTCCGCAAGCCAGGGGTCGTACCCTGAAAAGGCCAGCCGCATGAACCGACTCGATCGCAACCGGGAACTGGCATTGGCCCGCTCCATGCCCTGTCACCTGAACGAGAATGGCGATGTCAGCCACTTCCTCGAACCGAGGGGCAACGGTCTGCACCACATTTTCTTCCTGCGGATGAACGATCAGGTCTGGGTTGGCCGCAAGCTCCTGCAACGTGACCGGCACTTTCGATGGCAGGCCAGCAGCGCACTCAAGCCATGCATGCTGCTGGGCCCGCACCTCCATTCACTGTGGGGTGATGATGGTTTGTCGATCGGCTTTCGGACGGTTTCGGCCGAAAGGAAAACGCAAACCTTCGAGCAAGCATTGCGCCAGGCTGACAGCGAGATTCTGTTCCCGTTTCCAGTACTTGATGCTGCTGGACGGGAAGCGGTCTGCGCGGCGGACTTCTGGCAATGCAGCCCAGCACTGGCCGAACAGCTGAACGCGGACGAACAACACCTGCGCGAATATTGCGCCGGGGTACTCCAGGCAATCACCGATAACGGCGCACTGATTTATGACCCGGCCTGTTCCACGGGCGAGTTCATTGCGCATCTCGCCCGCGCCCTCCCCGACTGTATGTGCCTGGGGACTGATCGCTCAGCCTCGATGATCGAACACGCCCGACGAGCTCACGGGATTACGTCCGTCGAGTTCCGCTTGCTCGATGCGACTGAGTCCTTTGATGCAGGGATTCACTGCGATGTGCTGATCCTGCGTTTCCTCAACGCCGAAGTCTTGACCCGCCGTGAGGCCCAGGCCGCATTCGAGTCGCTCATCCGTTGCGTCAAACCTGGCGGCACGATCCTCGTCTTTGGTCACACGCCGGTGCTGATCCCTGTCGCATGGCTCGCTGCCACCCACCACCTGCAACTGGAATCCAGCGTTGCAGCGCGCCCGGGGCAGGTTGAACTGTTCCAGTTCTATCGTCTCAAGGTCCCGACACAATGACGTTTTCCTTGCAAAGCAGAGGCTATTATCCGACCGGCGACGGTCATCAACTCTACTGGGAACGCCATGGCGTTGCGGGAAGCGAACCGGTGTTTTTCCTGCATGGTGGCCCCGGTGGGCGCAGCAGCCGCCATCATCTGGACTTCTTCGACCTGCGCCGTTTCGACATCATCCTGTTTGACCAGCGCGGTTGCGGGCGCTCGACGCCCTGCGGCGAACTGCGCGACAACACCACGGCGCTGTGCGTCGAAGACATCGATGCCCTGCGTCAGCACTTCGGCTTCGAAAAAATCAGTGTGCTGGGCGTTTCGTGGGGCAGTTGGCTGGCGATTCAGTACCAGCGACGCTATCCGCAGCACCTGCTGAAAACCACACTGGTTTCGGTGTTCGTACCTTTCGCAGCCAATGTCCGGTCATATGATCAGGCACTCAATGACGGATTGGCACAATCGCCTCAAACTGCTTCAGGTCATCGCGTCCGGGACATCTTCCGGATACTCGGCGAAGGTTGCCCTTTGCAACAGCGCGCCGTCGCCATTGAATGGTTGAATGCCGTTTTGCGCCGTATGGGGCAGACAGTTTGCCCCGGAACACTGGAGAGTTTCGTCGATCAGGAAGCGGTGCTCGCCATCCGACTGGAGTTGCATTACCACCTGCAAGGCTATTTCTTCCAGCCAAGGGATCAGGACCTGATCCTCGATGACAACACCCTGCTGATCCAGGGCATCCGCGATACCTTCGGCATGGCCAGCGTGCGCTGGCTCAGGCAACGCATGAACCTTCACTGCCGTTTGCTGCATGCCGGGCACAACGCCTTCGAAAGCGCCATCCTCAAAGCCGTACGCCGGGCGGTGAAACGTGAAATCGAGGACTGAAAAAAACGGCACCCGAAGGTGCCGTTCTGTTCCCCCAAAACGCTTACTTGCGTGCCGCCTCCCACGACTTGAGCAGTTCGTTGTAGCTCACGGTTTCGCCTTTCGGTTTCTCGTTGGCGAGTTTCGGTTTCGGGGCGCCTGGCTGGTCGAACCAGTATTGCGCGTCGCGTTCCGGGTTCATTTTCGGGGCGCAGGTGGCCTGGGCCTTGGAGCGTTCCAGACGGGTCATGATCGCGTCCTGATCCTTGGCCAGGCCATCGAGCGCCTGTTGCGGGGTCTTGTCGCCACTGGCGGCTTCGGCGATGTGGCTCCACCACAGTTGTGCCAGACGTGGGTAGTCCGGCACGTTGGTGCCGGTCGGCGTCCATTGCACGCGGGCCGGGCTGCGGTAGAACTCGACCAGACCACCGAGTTTCGGTGCCAGGTCGGTCATGGCTTGCGAGTTGATGTCCGACTCGCGGATCGGCGTCAGGCCGACGATGGTTTTCTTCAGCGATACGGTTTTCGAGGTCACGAACTGCGCGTACAGCCAGGCAGCGAGTTTCTGTTTCTCAGGCGTGGACTTCATGAAGGTCCAGGAACCCACGTCCTGATAGCCCAGTTTCATGCCCTCTTCCCAGTACGGTCCGCGCGGCGACGGCGCCATGCGCCATTTCGGTGTGCCGTCGGCGTTGACCACCGGCAGGCCCGGTTTGGTCATGTCGGCGGTGAACGCGGTGTACCAGAAGATCTGCTGGGCGATGTTGCCCTGGGACGGTACGGGGCCGGACTCGGAGAAGGTCATGCCCGCCGCTTCCGGTGGCGCGTAAGCCTTGAGCCAATCCACGTACTTGGTCGTGGCGAACACCGCCGCCGGGCCGTTGGTGTCGCCGCCGCGGGTCACGCTGGAGCCCACCGGATGACAGTCCTCGACGCGGATGCCCCACTCATCCACCGGCAAACCATTGGGCAGCCCCTTGTCGCCACCACCGGCCATGGAGAACCAGGCATCGGTGAAGCGCCAGCCCAGCGACGGGTCTTTCTTGCCGTAGTCCATGTGTCCGTAGATGCGTTTGCCGTCGATTTCCTTGACGTCTTCGCTGAAAAATTTGGCGATGTCTTCATAGGCCGACCAGTTCACTGGCACGCCCAGTTCATAGCCATACTTTTCCTTGAACTTGGCTTTCAGCTCCGGCCGTTCAAACCAGTCGGCGCGGAACCAGTACAGGTTGGCGAACTGCTGGTCGGGCAATTGATAGATCTTGCCGTCGGGTGCGGTGGTGAAGGAGATGCCGATGAAGTCCTTGATGTCGAGGGTCGGCGAGGTGAAGTTCTTGCCTTCGTTGGCCATCAGGTCGGTGATCGCCTCGGTCTTGCCGTAGCGAAAGTGCGTACCGATCAGGTCCGAGTCGTTGACCCATCCGTCATAGATGTTCTTGTCCGACTGCATCACCGTCTGCATTTTTTCCACGACGTCGCCTTCCTGCAGCAGGTCGTGGGTCAGCTTGATCCCGGTGATTTCGGTGAAGGCCTTGGCCAGCACCTTCGATTCATATTCGTGGGTGGTCAGGGTTTCCGAAACGACCTTGATTTCCATCCCGCGAAACGGCTCTGAGGCCTTGATGAACCACTTCAGTTCTTCCAGTTGCTGTTCTGGCGTCAGGGTCGACGGCTTGAACTCGCTGCCGATCCATTTTTTTGCCGCATCTTCGTACGCATCGGCCCAGGCGGTTGCGCTCAAACCGCTGAGTGCCAGCATGGCTGCCAATGAAATGCTATGTCGCAGCTTATTGTTTTTGTCGAACATAGAGACCTCCTGTTTAAGTTCTGGAGCACGATTGCCGAGCGATTCGACTAGCCCCAACGCATCACAGCCAACAGCCACACCAGGGACAACGCGGACGCTACCCAGATGCTCCAGTCGGTCACGCCGATTACCAGCAGGTGCAGGTAGGCGCTGCCGAGAAGACCGATGAACAAGCGATCGCCACGGGTGGTGGCAATCGGCAGAAACCCTCGCCGCAGGATGCTCGGCGAGCGCAATTCCCAGGTGGTCATGCCCACAAGGATCAAGCCAATCACGATGAAAAATGCCGCCGTCGGGACGGTCCAGCTCATCCATTCCATCATCAGTTCCTCAGACCCGACCCAGGGCAAAGCCCTTGGCCACGTGGTTGCGAACAAACCAGATCACCAGCATGCCCGGCAGGATGGTCAGCACCCCCGCCGCCGCCAGTACGCCCCAGTCGATGCCGGACGCCGACACCGTGCGCGTCATCACCGCCGCGATCGGCTTGGCATTCACCGAGGTCAGCGTGCGCGCCAGCAGCAGTTCAACCCAGGAAAACATGAAGCAGAAAAACGCCGTCACCCCGATCCCGGAACCGATCAGCGGGATGAAGATCTTCACGAAGAACTTGGGAAAGCTGTAGCCGTCGATGTAGGCGGTTTCGTCGATTTCCTTGGGCACGCCGGACATGAACCCTTCGAGAATCCACACCGCCAGCGGCACGTTGAACAGGCAATGCGCCAGTGCCACCGCGATGTGGGTGTCGAACAGACCAATCGACGAATACAGCTGGAAGAATGGCAGCAGGAACACCGCCGGCGGCGCCATCCGGTTGGTCAGCAGCCAGAAGAACAGGTGCTTGTCGCCGAGAAAGCGATATCGGGAAAACGCGTAAGCCGCCGGCAATGCCACGCTCAGGGAAATCACCGTGTTCAGGCTCACGTAGTACAGCGAGTTGAGATAACCGGTGTACCAACTCGGATCGGTGAAGATCACCTTGTAGTTGTGGAAGGTGAAATCCTGGGGGAACAGCGTCAGGCCGCCGAGGATTTCGGTGTTGCTCTTGAACGACATGTTCAGCAGCCAGTAGATCGGCACCAGCAGGAACAGGATGTAGAGCAGCAGTGGAACAAGCTTTCTTTTGCTCATGGCCGGGCCTCAGCGGTTGGCATCGCTGTGGGTCATGGCGGTATAGAACAGCCAGGACACCAGCAGGATGATCAGGAAATACACCAGCGAAAAGGCTGCCGCCGGCCCCAGGTCAAATTGGCCTACGGCCATCTGGGTCAGGGTCTGACTCAGGAAGGTCGTGGCATTGCCCGGCCCGCCGCCGGTGAGCACGAATGGTTCGGTATAGATCATGAAGCTGTCCATGAAGCGCAACATCACTGCGATCAGCAGCACGCTTTTCAGCTTGGGCAACTGGATGTGCCGGAACACCGCCCAGGCCGAAGCCCGGTCGATCCGCGCCGCCTGGTAATACACATCGGGAATCGCCCGCAGCCCGGAGAAACACAGCAGCGCCACCAGGGAAGTCCAGTGCCAGACGTCCATCACCAGCACTGTGACCCATGCATCCATGGTGTTGGCCGCGTAGTTGTAGCTGATACCCATGGCGTTGAGGCTCGAGCCGAGCAGACCGATGTCGGCGCGGCCGAAGATCTGCCAGATGGTGCCGACCACGTTCCATGGAATCAGCAACGGAATCGCCAGCACGATCAGCACCACCGACGACCAGCGGCCCTTGGTCGGCATGGTCAGGGCAATGGCGATGCCGAGGGGGATTTCAATCAACAGCACACACGCCGAATAGATGAACTGGCGCAGCAACGAGTCGTGCAGCCGTGGATCGAGCAGCACTTGCTTGTACCAGTCGGCGCCGACGAAGTAGCGGCTGGATTGGTCGAAGATGTCCTGCACCGAGTAATTGACCACGGTCATCATCGGGATCACGGCACTGAAGGCCACCAGCAGGAACACCGGCAACACCAGCCACCAGGCCTTGTTGTTCTGCACCTTGTTCATGGCCGCACCTCTTCACTGGCTTCGAGCAGAAACTCATCGGCATAGACCATCAGCCACTGCGCCGGGAAACTGATATACGCCGTGCCCTGGGGCACCGGTTTGTCCTCGGCCAGGCGCACTTTCAGCAGTGCGCCATCGAGGTCGAGGGTCATGATCTTGTAGGTGCCGAGGTCTTCGACGTGTACGACCCGCGCCTGCATCGCGTCATCAAACGGCTCGTCCCACACATGGATGAACTCGGGACGGATGCCGACCTTCAGGTTTTTCCACTGGCCATGTTCGATATGCCGTTGCAACGCGTCGGAAAGAGGCAGATGAGTCGAGTTGAAACCGACGCCGCCCGGTTGTGGCTGCACCTCGATCAGGTTCATCCCGGGGCTGCCGATGAAGTAGCCGACAAAGGTGTGGCTCGGCCGCTCGAACAATTCCCGTGGGGTGCCGAACTGGACGATCTGGCCGCCGTACATCACCGCGATCTTGTCGGCGAAGGTCGAGGCCTCCAGCTGATCGTGGGTGACGTAGACCATGGTGATGTTGAACTGCTCGTGGATTTGCTTGAGCTTGCGCCGCAGTTTCCACTTCAGGTGCGGGTCGATCACTGTCAGCGGCTCGTCGAACAGGATCGCCGAGACGTCGTCGCGCACCAGACCACGGCCCATGGAGACTTTCTGTTTTTCGTCAGCGGTGAGGTTGCGCGCCTTCTTGCTCAGCAGGTTCTGCAAGTCGAGGACTTCGGCAATCTCCTGCACCTTGCTGTGCACTTTCGCCTCGGCCATACCCTGATTTCTCAAGGGAAAAGCCAGATTGTCGAACACGGTCATGGTGTCGTAGACCACCGGAAACTGGAAAACCTGCGCAATGTTGCGCTTCTCGGGAGTCAGGTCGTTGACCGCTTTGCCGTCGAACAGCACATGGCCCTGAGACGGGCTGAGCAGGCCGGAAATGATGTTGAGCAAGGTCGACTTGCCGCAACCCGATGGCCCGAGCAAGGCATAGGCGCCACCCTGCTCCCAGATGTGGTCCATCTCGCGGATCGCGTAATCCTCGGGCCCGCTCGGGGTGCTGGTGTAACTGTGGGCGAGGTGCTGCAAACGGATTTCGGCCATCAGGCAACCCTCGCGACACGCCGGCCCGGTGCCTGCACCAGACGGCCCTGCGCATCGAACACAAACAGTTTATGGGTCGGGATATAGATGCGAATCGGCGCATCGACGTCGTATTCGTGAACGCCGGGCAAGTGCAGCACCAGCAGAAAATGCTCGTTGCGCACGTGCAGGAAGGTTTCCGAACCGCTGATCTCGGCGACTTCGACGGTGACTGCCAGTTCGAGGTCGTCATCGTTGCTCGGCACCAGCGAGATGTGACTCGGACGCACGCCAAAACGGAACTCGCCCTCGCCCACCGGGCGCAGGTCGACGTTCAGAGGGAAATGCACAAAATTGGCGAAGCTGACTTCATTGCCGGCGATGCGCCCGGGCATCAGGTTGATCGGCGGCTCGGAGAACAATTCGGCGGCGAGCACGGTCTGCGGTTGGTGATACACCGAGGTCGAAGAGCCGCTCTGGATCACCCGGCCTTCATGAAGAATGGTCGTGGTACCACCCAGCGCCAGCGCTTCGTTGGGTTCGGTGGTGGCGTAAATGGCGATGGTGTGGCGCGCCTTGAACAGTTCGCGCATTTCCTGGCGCAGTTCTTCGCGCAGTTTGTAGTCGAGGTTGACCAGCGGCTCGTCGAACAGAATCAGCTCGGCGTCCTTGACCAGCGCCCGGGCCATGGCCGTGCGCTGTTGCTGGCCACCGGAGAGTTCCAGCGGATAGCGCTTCAAGAATTTCTCGATGCGCAGCATCTTCGCGGTTTCCTGCACCTTGCTCTGGATCTGCTCATTGGAGATCCCGGCCTGGCGCAGCGGCGAGGCGATGTTCTCGAACACCGTCATGGTCGGGTAATTGATGAACTGCTGATACACCATCGACACGTTGCGCAGACGCACCGGACGCTGGGTAACATCGACACCGTTCATCAGGATGCGACCGCTGTCGGGCTTGTCCAGACCGGCCATCAGGCGCATCAGGCTGGTCTTGCCGGACAGCGTGCGCCCGAGCAGGACATTGAAGGATCCAGGTTCGAATTTCAGACTCGCATCGTCGATCCAGGTCTGGCCCTCGACGGTGCGGCTGACGTGCTCCAGGGTGAGTGACATGGCTCGGCCTTTTTATTATTGGAGTCAAGCGACGTGTGCAACAGAGCGACATTCGTGCCAGAAATCCCAAGCCGTTGATTTGCTGCGAAAACCGCTGAAAACGCCGACAAGCCACCTTCATTGCTGAACACATTTGAACAGTTCAACGATTGACAATGAACAATAGTGAACAACACTCTATCGGTGCTTCTCAGGTCCCAAGGGGCCACATAACAATAATAAAAACGCTGTTTTCAGAGGCTGACTGTCATGGCCGCACCTGTCCCGCCGCTTTCCCACGAGGCCATCGTTCAGGACTCCTGGTCCCGTTGTCGCGCCTTCGGCCTCAAGCATCAAAGTGTCCCGGCGTTCGATCAGTTGCCCGCCTCCGGCATCGCCCAATTGCTGGACAGTCACCATTCGCTGGTGCAGACCACCCATCAGGAAGTGCTGCCGTACTACGAAAACATCCTGAGCAATTCCAACTGCCTGATCATGCTGGCCGACAACCACGGCCAGGTCCTGACGTCCTGGGGCACCCAGCGCTTTATCGAACCGAATCTGGCCCGCGGCTTTCAGGCCGGCGCCAGCTGGATGGAGCGCGTGAGCGGCACCAATGCGATCGGTACCGCGCTGGCCTGCGAGCAGGCGGTGCACATCGAGCACGACGAGCACTTCCTCAAGGCCAATCGCTTCATGACCGGTTCCGCCGCGCCGATTTTCAATGCCGAACGCAAGGTCATCGCCGTGCTCGATGTGTCCAGCGACAGCTACCTGCCGCCCTCCCACACCCTCGGCATGGTCAAGATGATGAGCCAGACCGTGGAAAACCGGCTGATCCTCAACCTGTTCCACGGACAGCACTTTCAACTGACCTTCAACACCGGATTGAACAACCTCGACAGTCAATGGGCGGGCTTGCTGATTTTCGATGAGAGCGGCCAGGTGCTGTCGGCCAACCGCCGGGCCGATAATCTGCTGGGCGTGCGCCTGTCACGGGTGAGTGTCGAGAGTCTGTTCAAGGTGTCGTTGCTGGAATTGCTCAATCAGCCGGAAGGCTTGCCGTTTTCCTTGCAGACGTCGGGGCGCAATCGCTTCCAATGCTTGTTGAAGCGGCCTAAACAGGCACCGATTCAGCCGCGGGTGTTCGCGGAAACCAAAATTACCGAACCGAAAATCGACACCCCCACGGCCATCAGCCTGAGCACCCTGCACTTCGGCGACAGCCGCGTGGAAAAGGCCGTGCGTCAGGCCGAACGTCTGCTGGAGAAAGACATCCCGCTGTTGATTCATGGTGAAACCGGCGTCGGCAAGGAAGTCTTCGTCAAAGCCTTGCATCAGGCCAGCTCTCGCAGCAAACAGGCGTTCATCGCCGTGAACTGCGCGGCGATCCCTGCAGAACTGGTGGAGTCCGAATTGTTCGGCTACGAGAAAGGCGCTTTCACCGGCGCCAACCAGAAAGGCAGCATCGGCCTGATCCGCAAGGCCGACAAAGGCACGTTGTTCCTCGACGAAATCGGCGACATGCCGCTGCCGACCCAGGCACGCCTGCTGCGGGTGCTACAGGAGCGTTGCGTGCAGCCGGTGGGCAGCAGCGAGTTGTTCCCGGTGGATCTGCGGATCATCTCGGCCACCAACCGCTCATTGCGCGAGCAGGTGCAGTTGGGGCGGTTTCGCGAAGATTTGTACTACCGCATCGGCGGTCTGACCCTGGAACTGCCGCCGCTGCGCGAGCGCAGTGACAAGCAAGCGCTGTTCAAACGTTTGTGGGAACAGCATCGCGAACCGACGCAGTGGGCGGGATTGAGCCGCGAAGTATTGGAATTGTTCGACCGTCATCCTTGGCCCGGCAATCTGCGTCAGGTCAGCAGTGTGATGCAGGTCGCGCTGGCCATGGCCGAAGAGCAACCGGTAAGGCCTGAGCATTTGCCGGATGATTTCTTTGTCGACCTGGAGATGGAGCCGCTGGAAACGCCGGAACCCCTGGGGATCGATCTGAATGACAGCGAGGCATTGAATCGGGAGTTGCTGGCGGCCGGCGGCAATATTTCGCATCTGGCGCGGCGGTTGGGGGTCAGTCGCAATACGCTCTACAAGCGATTGCGTCAGGCGGAAGGCTGACTGCTCACGAAGGCGTCAGCCCGATCACCCTAAAAAACCCTTCACTGCACCCATTGACCGTACCGGCTAGACTGTGACGAAATGTTTCAGGTTTTCGCCCCCTCTTCCTGATCCTCACAGGGTAAGTTCTTTGACCAACATCTGCACCACCGGCCTTGATACCGGCTTTGCCTCTCTCGATTACCTGCAAATCGGCATCCTCGGCATCATTCAGGGCATCACCGAGTTGCTACCCGTCTCATCCACCGCTCACATGCGCATCGTCCCTGCCCTGCTCGGTTGGCCCGATCCCGGCTCGGCGTTTTCCGCTGCCATGCAGATGGCCGCACTGGCGGCGGTCATCAGTTACTTCTGGCGAGACGTGAGTCAGGTGGTTACCGGCAGTGTCGACGCCGTGCGGCAGCGCGATTTCAACAATCAGTGGTTCATCCTGGCAGTGGCCATCGTGCTGGCGACCATTCCCATCGGTATTGCAGGCCTGGCCTTGTCCTCGACGCTCAATGCCTGCAATTCGCCGTTGCGCGGGCTGATGGTGATCGGGATTTCCTGCGTGGTGATGGCGGTGTTGCTGGCCATCGCCGAGCTCACGTGCCGCCACCGCCGCACCGTTGGCGAAATGCGTTTGCGCGATGCGCTGATCGTGGGTATCGCTCAGATCGGAGCGCTGATTCCGGGCGTTTCTCGCTCCGGTTCGACGCTGACGGCGGCGCTTTTTCTCAATTTCAAACGTGAAGAAGCAGCGCGCTTCTCCTTCCTGCTCGGATTGCCGGCCATCGCTCTCGCAGGTTTGAAGGAGTTGTGGGTGTTGTTCCATGCGCAGCTGCCGGCACAAGCCTGGATGCACCTGATTTTCGGTCTGGTGGTTGCCAGTATCTCGGCGTTTTTCGCGATCTGGGGCCTGATGCGGTTTCTGGAGAAGTTCTCCACCTGGCCATTCGTGATTTACCGCGCAGTACTGGGGATTTTCCTGATCGTCGCGGTCAGCACCGGGCTCTTGAGCTAAGGCGCCCCACAAAAGACAAAACCCGCCTGGTGCGGGTTTTGTTTTTTGTGCCTTCGTACAACGCACGTTACCGGCAGGTCGGTTCAGCACTCGTGGCGGATACGGCACCCAATGTACGCAGCCCGAGCAGCACCACGATCAGCATCGCCAGCCCCGCGAAAATGGCTACGCCGAAACCGGCCCGAGCGCCATAGGCATCAATGATCAAACCCGAGAGCAAGCCACCCAGGGCGACGCCGATGCTGATGCCGGTGGTCATCCATGTCAGCCCTTCGGTGATCCTCGACGGCGGGATGATGATCGTCCCCAGCTTCATGACCACGACCATCGTTGGCGCAAACGATATGCCGGCGATAAACAGCATCGCCGAGAGGACATAAACGTCAGGTGCGAACAAAGGCAATACGCCTGTGATTGCCGTGACCAGGATCCCGATAAAGAACTGTTTTTCTATCGGCAGAGAAACCCTCAAGGCACCGAACGTCAGGCCTGCCACCAACGAACCGAACGCATAGGCGGCGAGGATGAAGGTCGCAGAGGCAGGCCAGCCTTGCGCATTGGCGAAGGCGACAACGGCGACATCGATCGAGCCTCCGATTGCGCCCATCGCCAACAGCGCCAGCACGATGGTGGGTACGCCGGGAATCAGCAGGGTTGAACCCGTATGTCGCGTATGGCCGACAACAACTTTGGGTTCGGTCTGACGCTGCAGGAGAAACGCCGTCACCCCGACGGCCAGCAGCCCGACCGCGACAAGCGGCCCGGCTTCGGCAAAAAAACTCACGCTCAAACCGATCGCCAAGGGCGGGCCGATGATGTAGGCGAGTTCGGTCAGCACCGTATCCAGAGAGAACGCCGTGTGCAGCTGCGGCTTGCCCCGGAACAATTGCGTCCAGCGTGCCCTGATCATCGACGGCATGCTCGGCATCGTCCCCGCCAGTGCCGCCAGTACAAAAAACAACACGGCGGGCGCTCTCTGGTGGACGGCGAAAATCAGCGCCAGCAGCATGGCGATGCTGAAAACCGTTACAACGGGCAGCACACGGCTTTGGCCACGCTGATCGACGAGTTTCGAGATGTACGGGCCGATCAGTGCATTGGCCAGGGTAAACGTACCGGCAACTGCACCGGCCAGCCAGTAGACACCGGTTTGCTCCACCAGCATGGTAATGATGCCAATGCCGATCATCGCCTGCGGCAGGCGGGCAATAGAGCTCGCGAGCACCAACCCGGTTGCGCCGGGGGTTGTGAGGAGTTCGCGATAGTGGTTTGACATGATGTCTCCGTTGTTGGATTCGCCGCTGATGAGCTTCCTGCTGCGAGCGACATCAGGACCTACGCGAACGCCAAAAGCAACCCCTCACCCCAGCCCTCTCCCTAGGGGAGAGGGAGCTGACCGAGGTGTCTGACGTTGTACATCGACCTGAAAGATCCAGTCGATTATGGATTCAAAGCACTATTTTCAGGCCACCGGATACCTTCAGCATCCCCCAATCAGTCTCCTCTTCTGGGGGAGAGGGAGCCGACCGAGGTGCCTGGCGTTTCGCATCGACCTGAAAAATCCAGTCGATTATGGATTCAGCACAGCACGTTCAGGTCGGCGTATCCCTCCTGCATCCCCCAATCAGTCCCCTCTCCTGGGGGAGAGGGCTAGGGTGAGGGCGTAATCTCGGAACAGCACAAATCTCCCAAACAGCAGAAAAACAAAAACCCGCACAAGGCGGGTTTTGTTTTAAAGCAGATCAGACGATCAGTCAGCCAGACGCCAGGTCGTGCCGCCCTTGCCGTCTTCCAGCACCACGCCCATGGCGGTGAGCTGGTCGCGGATGCGGTCGGATTCGGCCCAGTCCTTGCCGGCACGTGCCGCCAGACGTGCAGCGATCAACGCCTCGACTTCAGCTGCATCGACACGCCCTTCGGCGCCGGCCTGCAGGAAGTCATCGGCTTCGAGCTGCAACACACCCAGCACGCTGGCCAGTTCTTTCAGGCGCGCCGCCAGACCGGCCGCCGCATCGAGATCGCTCTCGCGCAGACGGTTGATCTCACGCACCATCTCGAACAGCACCGCGCAGGCTTCCGGCGTGCCGAAGTCGTCGTTCATCACCGTGGTGAAACGCTCGACGAACGCTTCGCCGCCAGCCGGCGCCACGTTCGGCAGGCCTTTCAACGCGTGGTAGAAACGCTCCAGGGCGCCCTTGGCGTCCTTGAGGTTGTCTTCCGAGTAGTTGATCGCGCTGCGGTAGTGGCTCGACACCAGCAGGTAACGCACGACTTCCGGGTGGTACTTGTCGAGCACGTCGCGAATGGTGAAGAAGTTGTTCAAGGACTTGGACATCTTCTCGCCATTGATACGGATCATGCCGCAATGCATCCACGCGTTGGCGTAGGTCTTGCCGGTGGCCGCTTCGCTCTGGGCGATTTCGTTTTCGTGGTGCGGGAACTCCAGGTCACTGCCGCCGCCATGAATGTCGAAGGTCTCACCCAGGCAGCAGGTGGACATCACCGAGCACTCGATGTGCCAGCCCGGACGCCCGGCGCCCCACGGCGATTCCCAGCTCGGCTCGCCCGGCTTGACGCCTTTCCACAGCACGAAGTCCAACGGATCTTCCTTCGCTTCGTCGACCTCGATCCGCGCACCGATGCGCAGGTCTTCGATCTTCTTGCGCGAGAGCTTGCCGTAGCCCATGAACTTGCCGACGCGGTAGTACACGTCGCCATTGCCCGGGGCGTAGGCGTAACCCTTGTCGATCAGGGTCTGGATCATCGCGTGCATGCCAGGGATGTGATCCGTGGCGCGCGGCTCCATGTCCGGCTTCTTGATGTTCAGGCGCGCTTCGTCTTCGTGCATCGCGGCGATCATGCGCTCGGTCAACGCTTCGAACGACTCGCCGTTCTCGTTGGCCCGGTTGATGATCTTGTCGTCGATGTCGGTGATGTTGCGCACGTAGGTCAGGTCATAACCGCTGAACCGCAACCAGCGGGTCACCAGGTCGAACGCGACCATGCTGCGGCCGTGGCCCAGGTGGCAGTAGTCGTACACGGTCATCCCGCAGACGTACATGCGCACCTTGTTGCCATCCAGCGGCTTGAAGACTTCTTTGCTCTTGGTGAGCGTGTTGTAGATCGTAAGCACGGTGTTTCCTTAAGACTTGATCACTGGCCCCACGAATCGCGCAGGGTCACGGTACGGTTGAATACCGGCTGGCCTGGTTTCGAGTCCTTGATATCCGCGACGAAGTAGCCTTCGCGCTCGAACTGGAAACGGTCTTCCGGCTGTGCATTGCCCAGCGAGGGTTCGGCACGACAACCGGTCAGCACTTGCAGTGAGTCAGGGTTGATGTTGTCCAGGAAACTCGCGCTGTCTTCGGCCTTCTCCGGGTTCGGAGAACGGAACAGGCGATCGTACAGACGCACTTCGCACTCGACGCTGGCAGCGGCCGGCACCCAGTGGATCACGCCCTTGACCTTGCGGCCTTCAGGGTTCTTGCCCAGGGTGTCCGGATCGTACGAGCAACGCAGTTCGACGATGTTGCCGTCGGCGTCCTTGATCGCTTCGTCGGCACGGATCACGTAGCTGCCACGCAGACGCACTTCGCCGTTCGGCTCCAGGCGCTTGTAGCCTTTTGGCGGCTCTTCCATGAAGTCATCGCGGTCGATGTAGATTTCACGGGCGAACGGCAGCTTGCGCACGCCGAGTTCTTCTTTCTGAGGGTGACGCGGCAGCTCGAGGTTCTCGACCTGATCTTCCGGGTAGTTGGTGATCACGACTTTCAACGGGCGCAACACGCACATGGCACGTGGGGCGTTCGCGTCCAGGTCCTGCCGGATGCTGAACTCGAGCATGCCGAAGTCGACCACACCGTCGGAACGGTTGGTGCCGATCATGTCGCAGAAGTTGCGGATCGACGCCGGGGTGTAGCCACGACGGCGGAAGCCCGACAGCGTGGACATGCGCGGGTCGTCCCAGCCGTTGACGTGTTTCTCGTCGACCAGTTGCTTGAGCTTGCGCTTGCTGGTGATGGTGTAGTTGAGGTTCAGACGGCTGAATTCGTACTGACGCGGGTGCGCCGGCACTGGCAATGCGTCGAGGAACCACTCGTACAGCGGACGATGGCTTTCGAACTCCAGGGTGCAGATCGAGTGGGTGATGCCTTCGATGGCATCCGACTGACCGTGGGTGAAGTCGTAGTTCGGGTAGATGCACCACTTGTCACCGGTCTGATGGTGATGAGCGTGGCGGATCCGGTACATGATCGGGTCGCGCAGGTTCATGTTCGGCGAAGCCATGTCGATCTTGGCACGCAGCACGCGGGCACCGTCCGGGAACTCACCGGCGCGCATGCGGGCGAACCAGTCCAGGTTCTCTTCTACCGAACGGTCGCGGAACGGGCTGTTCTTGCCCGGCTCGGTCAGGCTGCCGCGGTATTCCTTGGCTTGCTCAGGCGTCAGGTCGTCGACGTAGGCCTTGCCGGCCTTGATCAGCTCGACGGCCCAGTCGTGCAATTGGTCGAAATACTGCGAGGCGTAGCGCACTTCACCGGACCATTCGAAGCCCAGCCATTTGACGTCGCTTTCGATCGCGTCGATGTATTCCTGGTCTTCCTTGGCCGGGTTGGTGTCGTCGAAACGCAGGTGCGTGACGCCGCCGAACTCCTGGGCCAGGCCGAAGTTCACGCAGATCGACTTGGCGTGGCCGATGTGCAGGTAGCCGTTGGGCTCAGGCGGGAAACGAGTGACGATCTGCGTGTGCTTGCCCGAGTCCAGGTCTGCCTGGATGATCGGCCGCAGGAAGTTGACCGGCACGGCAGGGCCGGTCTTGGCATTCGAGGTAGGGTCGACAGTGGGCTTGCTCATTGGGATCCTTGACTTACATGTGCGCGGCCGCAGAGAGGGGCCAGACAAAACAAAGCCGCTATCATAGCCGATGCTGTCAAGGGGCTGACAGAGCAGGCCTTATAAAGGAGCGCATTTAATCGCAGGGATTTGAAAAACAGCCTCGAAATTCACGCCTGTCACGCTAAACTGCGCACCTTGGCCGACGCTGGCTGAACCGGTTGCGGGGTTGAATGTCCCACAGCCACGAATTTCTTATAAAGAGTAGCGATCATGACTCAAGTCAAACTGACCACCAACCACGGTGACATCGTCATCGAACTGAACGCTGAAAAGGCCCCGATCACCGTGGCCAACTTCATCGAATACGTCAAAGCCGGTCACTACGAAAACACCGTTTTCCACCGTGTCATCGGTAACTTCATGATCCAGGGCGGCGGTTTCGAGCCAGGCATGAAGGAAAAGAAAGACAAGCGTCCAAGCATCCAGAACGAAGCCGACAACGGTCTTTCCAACGACAAGTACACCATCGCCATGGCGCGCACCATGGAGCCGCATTCGGCTTCCGCGCAGTTCTTCATCAACGTGGCCGACAACAGCTTCCTGAACCACAGCGGCAAGAACGTTCAGGGCTGGGGCTACGCTGTATTCGGCAAAGTGACCGCCGGTACTGATGTTGTCGACAGCATCAAGAAAGTATCGACCGGTTCCAAAGCTGGCCACCAGGACGTACCAAGCGACGACGTGATCATCGAGAAAGCCGAGATCATCGAAGCGTGATATTGCTGATTTCAGACTTGCATCTGGAAGAGGAGCGCCCGGACATTACCCGGGCGTTTCTGGATTTGCTCGCCGGACGCGCCCGCTCGGCGAGTGCGCTGTACATTCTGGGCGACTTTTTCGAGGCGTGGATCGGCGACGATGCCATGACTCCCTTCCAGCGTTCCATCTGCCAGGCCCTGCGCGAACTCAGCGACAGCGGCACGGCCATTTTTCTGATGCACGGCAATCGCGACTTCCTGCTCGGCAAGGCTTTCTGCAAAGAGGCCGGCTGTACGCTGTTGAAGGACCCGAGTGTCGTGCAGTTTTATGGCGAGCCGGTGCTGCTGATGCACGGCGACAGCCTGTGCACCCGCGACGAAAGCTATATGAAGCTGCGTCGCTACCTGCGCAATCCGGTCACTCTGTTCATCCTGCGGCATCTACCGTTGAGCACTCGCCATAAGCTGGCACGCAAGCTGCGCAGTGAAAGCCGGGCACAGACGCGGATGAAGGCTAACGACATCGTTGATGTCACGCCGGAGGAAATTCCGCGAATCATGCAGGAATACGGGGTGAAAACCCTGGTTCATGGGCATACCCATCGACCGGCCATCCACAAGTTGCAGCTCGGCGATCAGGCCGCGAAGCGGATTGTGCTGGGGGATTGGGATCGTCAGGGTTGGGCGTTGCAGGTGGATGAGAGTGGGTTTGGGTTGGCGCCGTTTGACTTTTTACCACCTTTGGCTTTGTCTAACGGCTGAGCTCCCCCCCTCACCCCAGCCCTCTCCCCAAGGGGGAGAGGGGGAAAGGGAGCCGATCTTCATGCTGTTCAAACCTGAGTTCGACTGAAGACTTTCAGGTCGACGTACCTCGAAAGAACGCCTCCGTCAGTCCCCTCTCCCCCCGGGCGGTCCGACGTTTCGGGAGGGTTAGGGTGAGGGGCTTTTGATCTTAGTGCCCGGACGCAGCCGGGCCTGCCTTCGCAGCAAACGGCGGCTTAGCCAGCCACACAATCAGAATCAACCCCATGAACCCCCACCCCAGCAGCGTGAAGTAATCCACGGTGGAAAGCATGTACGCCTGGCTGGTCAAAATCTGATCCATCTGCGCATAGGCCGATTGGCTCGCACCGCCTAAGTGATTCAAGGTCTCGCGGGTCGCCGGCTCATAGGTGCTGATGCTTTCACTCATATAGGCATGATGCTGATCAGCCCGACGAATCCAGATCCACGTGGTCAACGATGCCGCAAAGCTGCCGCCCAGGGTCCGCAAGAAAGTCGCCAGGCCAGCGCCATCGGCAATCTGGCTAGGCGGCAAGTCCGACATCAGGATGCTCAAGGTCGGCATGAAGAACAGCGCCACGCCAATACCCATGAACAACTGCACCAAAGCGATGTGCTGGAAGTCCACCTCGTTGGTAAACCCGGCGCGCATGAAACAGCTCAAGCCAATCGCCAGAAATGCCAGCCCGGCCAGCAGTCGCAAGTCGAACTTGTTCGCGTACTTGCCGACAAACGGTGACAACACCACCGGCAGAATCCCGATCGGCGCCACCGCAAGCCCGGCCCAGGTCGCGGTGTAGCCCATCTGGGTCTGCAACCACTGCGGCAGGATCAGGTTGATACCGAAGAAACCGGCGTAACCCAACACCAGCACCAGCGTGCCGATGCGGAAGTTGCGGTAGGCGAACAGACGCAGGTTGACCACTGGATGCTGGTCGGTCATTTCCCAGATCACGAACACCGCCAGTGCAATCACCGAAATGGCCGCGCCGATGATGATGAAGTTCGATTCGAACCAGTCCAGGTCATTACCCTTGTCGAGGATCACCTGCAAGGCGCCCACACCGATGATCAGCGTGATCAGCCCGACGTAGTCCATCGGCTGACGACTGGTGACCACCGGGCGTTTGGCCAGTTGCGAACGCACCACCATCACCGCGAACACGCCAATCGGCACGTTGATGAAGAAGATCCACGGCCAGCTGTAACTGTCGGTGATCCAGCCACCGAGAATCGGCCCGGCAATCGGGGCCACCACCGTAACCATTGCCAGTAACGCCAGGGCCATGCCGCGCCTGGCGGGTGGATAGACCGCGATCAGCAGCGTCTGAGTCATCGGGTACAGCGGCCCGGCCACCAGCCCTTGCAGGACCCGGAAGCCGATCAGCTCAGGCATCGACGTGGAAATACCGCAGAGGAACGAGGCCAGTACGAACAGCATGGTCGCCCAGAGAAACAGCTTCACCTCGCCGAAACGCCGGCTCAGCCAGCCGGTGAGCGGCAGCGCGATGGCGTTGCTCACGGCGAACGAGGTAATGACCCAGGTGCCCTGCTCCGAACTCACGCCGAGGTTGCCGGAGATGGTCGGCAGCGCCACGTTGGCGATGGTGGTGTCGAGCACCTGCATGAAGGTCGCCAGCGACAGGCCGATGGTGCTGAGCAACAGGCTGGGCGGCGAAAAAGAGGCGTTATTGCTCATCGCGAATCCTATGAAACCGGGTTGACGCCCTGTCTGTTACAGACACAGCAGCCCTTGTGGGAGCGAGCCTGCTCGCGAACGCTGACTGACATTCAACATGGAAGTTGTCTGACACACCGCTTTCGTCGGAACGCCGCCCGGAGCAAGCTTGCTCCCACGGGGGAAAGATTCAGCGTTGCGCGGTCTTGCTGACTGCAGCGCTGTTGTCGTGGATCAGTTGCGCGATCATCGCGTCGGCTTCAGCCAACTGACGGTCGTAGACGCTGGTGCTGAACGAGGCCTGTTGCGGCGGCTGCTGAGCCAATACCGGGCCGCTCTGGTCGTGCAGGTTGACCTCGACATTGGTTGACAGACCGACACGCAGCGGATGCTTGGCCAGCTCTTCGGCGTTGATGTGAATCCGCACCGGTACACGTTGCACGATCTTGATCCAGTTACCGGTGGCGTTCTGCGCCGGCAACAGGGCGAACGCGCTGCCGGTGCCGGCACCAAGGCTGTCGACGGTGCCGCTGAATTTCACGTCGCTGCCATAGATGTCGGATTCGATGTCCACCGGCTGGCCGATGCGCATGTCGCGCAGCTGGGTTTCCTTGAAGTTGGCGTCGATCCACAGTTGATCCAGCGGGATCACCGCCATCAGCGCGGTACCCGGCTGTACACGCTGGCCGAGTTGCACGGTGCGCTTGGCAACGTAACCGGTCACCGGTGCGATCAAGGTGCTGCGGGCATTGGTCAGGTAGGCCTGACGCAATTGCGCAGCGGCAGCCATCACGTCCGGATGGGACGACACAACGGTGTCATCGACCAGTGCACTGGTGGTTTTCAACTGTTGTCTGGCGTTGGCCAGGGCGTTTTGCGCCGAGGTCAGGTCGTCGCGGGCGTGGGACAGTTCTTCCTGGGAAATCGCGCCGCCGGCGGCAAGGTTTTTCCGGCGGTTGAAGTTGTCCTGGGCTTTCTGTACTTCGGCTTGCTGCGCATTGACCTGCGCTTTCATGCCGTCAACGTTGCTGTACAAGCCGCGAACCTGACGCACAGTGCGGGCCAGATTGGCCTGGGCACTTTGCAGACCGACTTCGGCATCGTTAGGGTCGAAGTTGATCAGCACCTGCCCTTCGTGAACCAGATCGCCATCGTCGGCACCGATGCTGACCACGGTGCCGGTCACCAGCGGGGTGATTTCAACGACGTTGCCGTTGACGTAGGCGTCATCGGTGCTTTCGTTCCAGCGCCCGACGAACTCGTGATACGCCCAGACGCCGGCACCGGCGAGGGCAACCACGACGGCCAGCACCACCAGCATCACTTTGCGTTTGCGTGGATTACCGGTGTCGGGGACGTTGTCTTTAGCTTGAGTGTTTTCGGCAGTGGCCATGACAAATACCTTGAATTAGTTGTGCGTGGTGGCTGGGCTGGCGTTGGCGGCGGTCAGGGTTTGCCCCTGGAAGCCGCCACCCAGCGCTTGCATCAGTTGAATCGACAGGTCGATCTGCTCGGCATTCAGGTTCGCCAGCTGACGCTGGGCCTGCAGCAATTGCTGCTCGATGCTGAGCACGTCCAGGTAGTTGCCGATTCCGGAACCGTAACGCTGGACCACGGTGTTGTAAGAATCCTGGGCAATCTCGGTCGCGTGCTGCTGGGCACCGATCTGCCGACCGATGTCACGCAACTGGTTGATCGTGTCGCTGACATCGCCCAAGGCTTTCACCAGGCTTTTGTTGTATTGCGCCACGGCCAGGTCGTAGTCGGCGTCGCGGGCATCGAGGTTGGCGCGCAAGCGGCCACCGTCGAAGATCGGCAGCGAAATGGTCGGGGCGATGTTGAAGAAGCGGCTGGCGGACCCGAACATCGCGTCACCCAATAACGATTCGGCACCGGCGGACGCCGTAAGGTTCAGGTTGGGATAGAAGCGGGTCTTGGCCGAATCGATGTCCTTGCTCGCAGCCTCGACACGCCAGCGTGCGGCGACCAGATCCGGGCGACGGCCCAGCAGTTCCGCCGGCAGAACAGACGGCAGCGCTACGGCGCTGGCCTGCAGGACTTTCGGCCGGGCGATTTCGTTGCCGCGATCCGGACCTTTGCCGAGCAGTACGGCCAGGGCGATTTTTGCGCTGTTCAGACGTTTTTCGGCGTCGATCAGGCTGGCTTCGGAGCTGGCTTCCAGACTTTGGGTCTGCTGGAACTGGTACTGGCTGTCGATCCCGGAACTCAGGCGGCGCTGGCTCAGATCGAGCATTTGCTTGGTGCGTTTGAGGTCTTCGCTGGCCAGGTCGTAGACGATGTGCGCCTGACCCAGATCGCTATAGGCCCGTGCCACGTCGGCGGCGAGGGTCAACTGCGCGGCCTGACGGTCGACCTCGGCGGCGCGGGCCTGACCGAGTGCGGCTTCCCAGGCGTCACGCTGACCGCCCCAGAGGTCGAAGTTGTAATTGAAACCGGCGCTGATGTTGCGCGTAGTGGCGTAGGCATCGCCCTGCCCTCGCGGGTCCTGATCCTTGGCCAGACGCGAACGGGTAATGCCGGCGCTGGCGTCGAGGGTCGGGTAGCGCTCGGCATCAGCGGCGTACGCGGCGGCGCTGGCCTGGTGGGCGCGGGCGTCGGCGATCTGCATGTCCGGGCTGTCTTTCAGGGCTTCGCGGATCAGGCCGTCGAGCTGCGGATCGCCGAGGCTGGTCCACCAGTCGCTATTCGGCCAGGCGGCCTGGGACAGGGTGACGCCGTTGAGCGATTGCCCGGTCTTGAGGGTTTTCGCGTCGAGGCTGGCGCCCTGGGTATCGAGGCCGCTGTAGTTGGCGCAACCGGCGAGGATCATCGCCGACAGCACCAGTGTCAGGCTGCTGCGCAAGGTTTTACCGCTCATTGTGTTCACCTAACCGCTGGATGGTGATCGGGTCACCGGCTGCCAGCAAAATTTTCTTGAGGATGTATTCCAGGGTTTTCAACTCGTCCGGGGTCACGGCGCCGGCCAGTTCGTTCATGGCGTCGGCACCGATGTGCGGCAGGCGATCGGCCAGTTGCTGGCCTTGCTCGGTGAGTTTCAGTTGCACCTGACGGCGATCGCCTTCGCTGCGCTGGCGAACCAGAAAGCCTTTCTGCTCCAGACGGTCGAGCATGCGCGTCATCGAACCGCTGTCCAGCGACAGGTGCCGGCACAGCTCGGCCGGGGTATCGACGCCGAACTGGGCCATGATGATCAACACCTTGAACTGCGCGGCGGTGATGCCGTGGGGTTCCATGTGGGTGTCGATGATCTTGTCCTTGAGCAAGGCCGCACGGCCGAGCAACAGGCCGAGATGGCAATGCTTGAATTCGTCGGGGGTGAAATGCTTCATGTGCTCACCTAATAACTGCCTAGGCAGTGAATGTATGTCGAGATGTTACTGCCTAGGCAGCGAATGTCAACGTAATAGTTAGGTTGCTTTGTAATTAGTTGACCAGCGGACTGGGTTTTTCGTCAGTCAAGCGGGCGTCATCGCTGACATGCAGGCTGGAGATACGTGTGGGAGGTGGCTTGCCAGCGATAAAAACAACCCGGAAAAAGGGAAAAACGCGTGTTCTAGGAATCGCCTGATGTGCATCGGCAAGCGGCGTGTCTAACTTACGGCGCTCACTGGCCGACACGTATAGTCCTCCTCATGAAGCGTTCAACCCTTCAGCGCCCCCTGCTCCCTTTTATCGCGGCGAGCTTGCTGGTCTGCACATCGCACGCCATGGCCGGCAGTTGCACAGCCATCGACTCCAAGCCCCAAACCCTCAACTTCGGCGCCAGTCTGGCCAATGGCAGCCTGACGATCCCTGCTGACACGCCCAATGGCACCGTGGTCTATCAAGACACCGTGTCAGGGACCGGCCATAGCTGGAGGTGCACTCTGGCGTCGCAATACGGCGTACTCCTCGAACCAAGGCTTGGCAGCATCACCGACTCGGTATCAACCTTCCCGCTGGGCAAGACCGGGCTGTCATTTCGCATCTGGATGGATGCGCTGAGTCGCTACGAATCGTCTTTGAAATCGATCCCGCCGAACGTTAACTACGGCATCGCTTCCGGCAACGTGCGGCTGGAAATCGTCAAGTCCGGCGAACTGGCTTCACAGGTCAGAATCGATGCGGGCCCCCTGGGCACCCTGCAAGACGATGACCTGATTCTGAAACGATTCAACCTGACCAACCCGATCGTATTGAATGCAGCCTCCTGTCAGACGCCGTCCGTGCCGGTTGCCATGGGTGACGACTATCAACTCCTGGATTTTCGCGAGGCTGGCGCGAAACCCCGCACGGTGCGTTTCAACATTGGCTTGAACCAGTGTCAGACCGGCATCAAGAAGGTGACTTACTCGCTCAAGGCGAACACCCCGGTCATCGACGCGACAAAAGGTATTGTCGCGCTCAATGAAAGCTCCACCGCCAAGGGCATCGGCCTGCAATTGATGAATGACGCCGGGCAGCCCGTGGCGTTGGACACCACCTACCCGTTCGACGCTTTCACCACCACCGGCACCGACTTCAAGATTCCTTTGTCGGCCTCGTATTACCGCCTGGGAACGGATGAGCTCAAGGCCGGCAGTGCCAACACCGAGGTCACCTTCATCGTGAACTACCTGTAATCATCTAAGGATCGTCTGATTTTCCCGGCATCTGGCCACCCCTACAGTGCCGGGATGAGATTAAAGAACTACCTCCACCAGATCAGCCCGATCCTGTCCTCGCCCGATGCCGCTCGGCGCCTGTTGCGCATGTTCGCCCTGGTGCTGCTGGTGGGCATTCTGGGCGGCGTTTACAGCTTCCTGCTGTTTACCTTCAACAACGAAATCTCCCAGCGGCGCAGCTACATGAGCAGCGCGATCGCCGAAGCCCATACCTTTTTCACCACTCGCGAAGCACTGCTGGAAAGCCTGAGCCTGTCGGCCACACGCAAAACCGAAATCAATGTGCCGGTGTCCGATGAAGAGATCCGTCTGCTGCTGGGACAAACGCCCGGCCAGCAATGGAGCATCTGGCTGACCCAGCGCATGCGCGATTACCTGAAGGCCAAACAGCTCAATCTGATCTACGTCAGCAGCGGCATCGACGCCCAGGCTTCGCGGCTGTACAACGCGACCCCGCAGATCCGCGACTTCCCCTTGGCCATGCTCAAGCAGCTGGAATCCCTCAAGCACCACAACACCAGTGCCCTGCAGGAGCTTTGGCTGACCCATGCAGCAGACGGGCATTCACAGCTATATATCTTCATTCGCCTTGACGAACGCGACATCCACTCCGGCTGGCTCGGCCTGGAAATGGACGACCGCGAGGTGTCCAGTGCCTTGAGCGATCACAGCGCCGGCGAGTTCACCATGTTCAATTCCCAGGGCATGCCACTCTTCAGCAACAGCAGCAAACCGCCCCCCGGACAGCATCTGCCGCTGCTGCGGCAACAGGATTTCTTCGGCTTTGTCGGCGACGGCTGGCTGTCGGGGCAACTGGTGTTGCGCAAGCAATTGAAATCCTCGGACTGGCAACTCACCTACTCCATCGACTTGCGTGCAGTGCTGTCGACGCTGTGGCCGCAGATGCTCGGCGCGCTGCTGTTCTGCCTGTTGAGTATCAGCCTGGTGTGCCTGTTGGTCCGACGTCTGGAACATCGTTTCATTACGCCGGCGATCCACCGCATCCAGGCTTTGGTGGAAAGCGAACTGTTCAGCCGTGACGTCATTCAGACCGCTCCCGTGGCGCTTTGCGTGCTGCGGCGCACCGATGGCGAAGTGGTGCTGGAAAACACCCTCGCCCGACAATGGCTGGGCGAATGTGGCGAACAACTGGGTGCTGGCTGGATCCGTGATGCCTTCGACACGACCGGTCCCAGCCTGACGGACTACTTCGAGACCGCCGATGGCCGTCACCTTTATCTGAGCTGCGCGCCTACCCGCTACAGGGGCGAAGATGTGTTGCTGTGCGCGTTCAGCGACATCAGCGCACGCCGGCAAATCGAAGCGGCGCTGGAGCAGGCCCGCCAATCGGCCGACGCCGCCAACGAAGCCAAGACCTTGTTTCTCGCCACCATGAGCCACGAAATCCGCACCCCGCTCTACGGTGTACTCGGCACCCTGGAGTTGCTCGCACGAACACAACTGGATACCCAGCAGAAAAGCTACTTGCGCGCCATCGAAGGTTCGTCGGCCACCTTGCTCCAGCTGATTTGCGATGTGCTGGATGTATCAAAGATCGAGGCCGGGCAACTCGCTCTTGAGCTGAGCGAGTTTTGCCCAACGGATCTGGTGCAGGAAGTCGTGCATGGTTATGCGGCAGCGGCGCAGAGCAAAGGCTTGCAACTCTACGCCTGCCTCGACCCGCAACTGCCGGACACCTTGAAGGGCGATGCCAGCCGCTTGAGGCAGATCCTCAACAATCTGCTGAGCAATGCCGTCAAGTTCACCGACTCCGGGCGCGTGGTGCTTCGGGTCAAACTGATCAGCCGTGAAGGCGAGCGTGTATGCATGCAATGGCAAGTCTCGGACACCGGCAAAGGCATCTCGCATGACGATCAGGCATTCATTTTCGATCCGTTCTACCAGACCGAAGGCAACACCAACGTGGTGGCCGGCACCGGTCTGGGCCTGCCGATCTGCCTGCGTCTGACGCACTTGATGAATGGCACCCTGCGCATGGTCAGCGAGCCCGGACTGGGCAGCAGTTTTTCCCTGAGCGTGCCCTTGGAGCAACCTTCGTGCAACGCATCCCCGGTCGTCATGCCAGCATTGGCAGCGAACATCGTGTATGTGGTCTCGCCTGTGCGTGAACTGGCCGACAGTATCAGCGGCTGGTTGCGCCGCTGGGGCGCCCGCCCGCATATCGGAGCCCCTGACTGCCTGGAGCCTGGCGCGACGGCTGTGCTACTTGAGTTGTATCCCGCGCCCTGCGGGCAACGCCCGAGCCTGTCATGGCGAGGTCCGCGGGTCCTGGCCTGCAGCGACGGCGCCCACGAACCTCAGTTCAGCGGTGATGGCTGGAGGGTCAATCTGAACGACCTGACCGCGATCCAACGGGCGGTATGCCAGGCTCAGGGCGGCCAGACCGCGCATTACCCGGAACAACGAGAACCCAATGCATTTCGATCGTTGCACCTGCACATCCTGGTGGCAGAGGACAACGTCATCAATCAACTGATCCTGCGCGATCAGCTCGAAGAGCTTGGCTGCACGGTGACACTGGCCAGCAATGGCGAGGAAGCGTTGTCACACTGGCACGACGACACGTTCGATGTCGTCCTGACCGACGTCAACATGCCCGGGCTCAACGGCTACGAACTGACCAAAGCGCTGCGGCGCCTGGGTTGCACCACCCCGATCATCGGCGCCACCGCCAACGCCCTGCGCGGTGAAGATGCCCTGTGCCTGGCCGCGGGCATGAATCACTGCCTGGTCAAACCTTTTACGCTACGAGCCTTGTTCGCTGTCCTGGCTCCCTACGAACGAGTCACTCATGAAGCCCTGTAGCATTCTGATTGTCGAAGACCATCCCTTCCAGCATCTGTATTTGCAGAACCTGTTCAACGAGTTGGGTCAATTCGATCTGGCGTACGCCCGAGATGGTGAAGAAGCACTGAACCTTCTCAAACAACGCGCCTTCGACCTGGTGCTCACCGACCTGCTGATGCCTGGCATGGACGGCGTGCAATTTATCCAGGGGCTTGCCGCTCAGCGCTCGCGCCCCGCACTGGCAATCATGAGTGCCGCCTCTCGGCGCATGCTGATGGGCGCCAGCCTGGTGGCAAGCAATCTTCAGGTGAAAGTCATCGGGCTGATTTCCAAACCGGTAAACTCTGCGGCCCTGCGCTGCCTGATCGACCAGTTGCAGGTCTGGCGCCAGACCGTGCCGGCCGAGACGCACCCCGGCATCGACCGCCAGAGTCTCTTGAACGCCCTCGAAAACGGCGAACTGCAAGCCTGGTTCCAGCCCAAGAAAGCCCTGAACAATGGCCGGATCGTTGCCGCCGAAGCACTGGTGCGCTGGGTACATCCCGAGCATGGCACACTGTTGCCCGGCGCATTCCTGCCGGCGCTGGTCGCCTACGGCCTTGAAGAGCAACTGCTGTGGCAAGTCCTGAAACAGGCGATTGCCGCACAAATCGTCTGGTGCCAGCAGGGCTACGACATTCCGGTCTCGATCAACCTGCCCACGCACCTGCTCAACAGCCACGACCTGCCAGACCGCATCCTCGCGTTCGTGCTGGCCCATCAAGGCCTGCCTGCACGGATCTGCTTCGAATTGATGGAATGCTCGGTGCCCGATGACATCAGTAACTTCTACGCCGGTGCCTGTCGCTTGCGGATCAAAGGGTTTGACCTGTCCCAGGATGATTTCGGCAAAGGTTACAGCTCCTACATGAACCTGGTGTCAGCCCCCTTCACCGAACTGAAGATCGACCGCACACTGGTACAAGGCTGTAACGCCAACGAAGAACTGGCCCAGGCCCTTACCAGCATTGTCCGCCTGGGGCGACAACTGGGTCTGACGGTGGTGGCCGAAGGCGTGGAAACCGCGCAGGAACTTGCTCTGTTGCGTAAAATCGACTGCACTCAGGTCCAGGGTTTCCTGATATCCCACGCCGTGTCTGCGGATCAGTTCCAGCACTTGCTGACCCAGGACGGGCCAGCGAATGCTTATTGACCTGCAAGAAGCGGTTGACGATCGTCATTTGCCATCGAGGTCACTGTGTCCAAAGTTTCTTCCTTCATTGCTGGCCAGGCGTTGTAATGCCACGTCCGAACACCTTCCTGGAGAAACTGGCCAGCAGCTCGTCACGTTTGAACAAGTCGCTACTGGTGCTCGGTGCTCTGGTTCTGCTGTTGCTGGGCATCAGCTACCTGGGGGCGATGCGCATCATCGAAGAACAGCGCGATACCTTGCAGTTTCACTTTGCCCGACTGATGGAGAACATCCGCGAACAGGAAGTGTTCCTGCAGGACATAGCCCGGGAAAGTGCCAGGGACGAGCGGCTACCCACGTCTTCGTTACCACCCTACATACAGAAGCCCCTGCCGGATGAAGGTCCGAACATCTACGAGGGTCGCGGCCTGCCGTTTTCGCTGCCCTACAGCCTGCAGATCAATCCGGACAGGATTACCCCCGATCAATACTCCAAAGTCTTCGCACTGGGCACCCACCTCGCCGCCTACTACAGCGCGTTCTGGTCAGCGTCGCACTATCAATCGCCGCAGGTCATCCTGATCAACGGCCCCGACAACTTTGATGTGGCCGTGCCAGCCACCGGGAGATTGCGCGGAGCGCATAAGACGCAACTGGGCCATCTGGTCGAAGTGATGACCCGCTTGAACAACCGCATGCACGAGCAAGGCTCGACCCTGCCCGATATTCAAGTGCACTGGGAACCCTATGTCTCCACCGAGGACGACAAGAGCGCCCCGACCTTGCTGGCTTACGTGAACATCAACCTGGCCAGCACCGCGCTGAACGTCACGGGTGCCGACACCTGGGTCGTGCTGGGCTCGCTGCTGAACCTGTCCCAGGTCAACAACATTGAACGCTTGATGCAGTGGTCGATCTACGACGACTTCACCTTGATCACCCCGGGCGGTGTGGTACTGACCGGCGCCCTGAAACCCGGCCAGGTGCTGGCTGAAGGGGTGAATTTCACTCGCGACGGTATGGTCTTCAAACTGAGCAGCCCCGGCGAACAACACTGGACGGGGATCTACGTCATCAGTGTGCAAAGTTTCCTCGATTACGCGCTGTGGCCATTGCTGTGCCTGCTCGCACTGGTGCTGGCGGTGCTCGGTTGCAGTCGGGCGGTCAATCGCTGGTACCGGACCCGGGTCATTCTGCCCGCGCAAAGCGCGCACGCCAGCATCGCCGAGAGCGAGGCGTTCAGCCGTGCCGTGATCGACACGGCGCCGACCGGTCTGTGCGTGATCCGTCGCAGTGATCATCGCGTGCTGCTGGAAAACCAGCGCGCCCGGCAATGGCACGACAGCAGCCGTTTGATGAGCCTGCTCACGTCGCATACCGAGGCCGGCCATGCGGATCTTGAAATCAATGGACGTCACCTGCATGTCGCCTTCGTGCCCACCCGCTATCAGGGCCAGGATGCCTGGCTGTGTGCATTGCATGACGTGACTCGACATGTCGAAGACGCGGCAGCGCTGGACGATGCGCGCCGGGCCGCCGACTCGGCGAATCAGGCCAAAAGTCGGTTTCTCGCCACCATGAGCCATGAGATTCGCACCCCGCTATATGGCGTGCTGGGCACCCTGGAATTGCTCGGCCTGACGTCGCTCGCCCCGCGCCAGCAGGATTACCTGGATACCATCCAGCGATCCTCCACGACATTGTTCCAATTGATCAGCAATGTGCTGGATGTGTCGAAGATCGAAGCCGGGCAGATGACCCTCGAACCTCAGGACTTCTGCCCGCTGGAACTGACCGAGGACACTGTGCGCACCTATAGCGCCTTCGCCCGCTCCAAAGGCCTGCAACTCTATGCGTGCATCGACGCGACGCTGCCGGATCGTTTGCGCGGCGATCCGTTGCGGATTCGCCAGATCCTCAACAACCTGCTGAGCAACGCGATCAAGTTCACCGATAACGGCCGCGTAGTGTTGCGGGTACGGGTGCTGGAAAGTGTCGACGGCCGCGTCAACGTGCAGTGGCAGGTCAGCGATTCGGGGGTGGGCATTTCCAGAGCGCAACAACAGCAATTGTTCGACCCTTTCTATCAGGTCAACGACGCCACCGAACAGGCCGGCGCCGGTCTTGGTCTGGCCATTTGCAAATGGCTGTGCGAGTTGATGGAGGGCCAGTTGAACGTGGTCAGTGAACCGGGACTCGGCAGCAGCTTTACCCTGCAAATCGCACTGGAACACGCACCCGGCGAATTGACCGATTGCCCTGCCTTCAGCCCCGGCATTCCCGCCGTTTATGTACGTGCCCAGGTCACTGAGCTGGCACACCACCTGATTGCCTGGCTCAACCGTTTCGGCCTCGACAGCCGACCGCTGACAGCCGATACACCCGCGTCCTCGGCGCTGCTGATAGAGCTTGCGCCACTCGCCGACACCCTGCCCTGGCCCGGTCCACGAATCATCGCCGCCCCCGACGGCCCCAATCCGTCACAGTTGCGCGGTGTCGACCGGGAGGTCGATGCACACGATGTTCGCGCGATTGCCCGGGCGATCTACCAGACCCTGCACGGCGCCGATACCGACAATCAGCCTTTGCCGCCGGAAAAGACCCGGCGCCTGAATCTGCAAGTGCTGGTGGCGGAGGACAATGTGATCAACTCGGCGATCATCAAGGAGCAACTGGAGGTGCTGGGCTGTTCTGTCGTCGTCACAGCCAACGGCGAACAGGCGCTGGCACAGTGGTCGCCCGGTCGCTTCGATCTGGTCCTGACCGACGTGAACATGCCGGTCATGAATGGCTATCAATTGGCCACGGCATTGCGGCAACAGGATCAGACGTTGCCGATTATTGGCGTCACCGCCAACGCCTTGCGCGAAGAAGGCGAACACTGCGCCGCCGTAGGCATGAACGCCTGGATGGTCAAGCCACTGAACCTCGCCACCTTGCGCGCGCACCTGGAGAAACATTGCAAGATCGCCCTACCGGCAGCCAGCGCCGCGCCGATACAGCTGTCGCCGAAAATGCGCGAACTGTTTGTCACGACCCTGCGCCAGGACATACACACCACCCTGGCAGCACTGGACAGCGCCGACGCCAATCGCGTAGCCCAGCAACTGCACAGCATGGCAGGTGCGCTGGGTGCCGTGCAGGTCGAAGCCCTGGCTACAACGTTTGTCGAGCTGGAGTGTCGCTTGAACGGCATGGCCGTGACCCGCGCCCTGGACCTGGAAGTCCGCCAGAACCTGGCCCGGCTGACTGATTTACTGGACACCCTTGAATAATTTCACTCTGGATAATCACCCATGGATACCCTCAACGTTGTCATTGCCGATGACCATCCCATCGTTCTGGTGGGGGTACGTGAGCTGGTTGAGCGGGACAGACGCTTTCGCGTGGTGGGCGAAGCAGTTTGCTCCAGCGAGCTGATCAACCTGCTGGAAAACCGGCAGGTGGACCTGGTCATCACCGACTTCAATATGCCCGGAGACTCACCCTACGGTGATGGCCTGAAACTGGTGGAGTACCTGACTCGGCGCTTCCCGGCCGTCCGGGTGCTGGTACTGACGATGATTTCCAACCCGCTGATCCTGACCCGCCTGCAAGAGCTGGGGGTGCTGGCGATCATTCAGAAAAACCGGCTGCATAACGAAATCGAAACGGCGCTCAAGGCCATTGCCCGGGGCAATCCGGTTCCCAGCTTCGGGCCACCGGCCACATCGGTGATGGACGACGGTGCGGACCTGGACGAGAAATTTACCCGACTGTCCCCCAAGGAACACGAAATCCTGCGCCTGTTTGTCTCGGGGCAAGGCGTCAACGAAATTGCGCGAGGTTTGAATAGAAGTGCAAAAACCATCAGCACTCAGAAAATATCAGCGATGCGCAAACTGGAAGTCACCAGCGACCAGGACTTATTGACTTACTGCCTGGAGCGCAACTTGTTCAACTAACTTTACATACAACCAATATACGACCTGGCCACTTCTAGGAATCGTCTGATGTTCCACCAGGGGCCCGCAACTTATCGTGTTGTTTTCACCCAACCAAGGTAAACAACATGAAAAAACTGCCTCACACACTTCTGGCTCTTTCGCTGTTCGCTACTGCCGGTATTGCCCTGGCAGCCGAGGTCACCCCTACCAAGGCAGGCAGCGGCACCATCAACTTCACCGGCACCATCAACAACGATGCCTGCTCCGTTGAGGGCGCCGGGAAGAACAAAACCATTTCCGTCGACATGGGCGAAGTGTCGATCAAGGACATGGGCACAGCCACTGCGCCGAAAGGCAATGGCACCCTGAGCGTCGAGAACTTCGACATGAAGATCAACTGCAACGCCGGCACCAAGGTCGCGATGATCTTCGAACCGACCAAGGGTGCAGGTTCGGGCATAGAACCCGGCACCAAAGTGTTGCGCCTGATCGACGGTTTGGGGGCTGCAAAAGGTATCGGCATTGCATTGCTCGATTCCAACGGCGCCGTGATCGACCTGAGCTCACCGTCCACGGCGAAAATCGAAAACACCCTGCAAGACAGCAACACCACACTGAAATTCTCGGCGGCGTACGTCACCACCGCCGATCCGAAACTGGCCGTTGCCGGTCGCGGCGACGCCACCCTGCCGTTCACGCTGCAATACGAATAACCCGCGCGAACATCCAAGCCTGGTGCGGGGCCAAGCGGCCCTGCACTCTCATTCAATAGCGCGGTAACCCTCATGTCTTATCGTCACTCATTGTCCTTTTGCGCAGGCCTTCTGGGCCTGTTCATGGTTGATCAGGTCCAGGCCGGCATTTCATTGAGCAGCACCCGCCTGGTCTTCGACGGCCAGCACAAAGAAGCCGGGATCACCGTGCGCAACAGCGGTGAAGATGTATTGATCCAGTCCTGGATCGACACCGATGCCAGCGAAACCGCCGCTGTACCGTTCGCCGTCACGCCGCCACTGGTGCGCGTCAGCGGGGACGAACAGCAGATATTGCGGGTGATCTACGAAGGCACGGGCATGCCGACCGACCGCGAGTCGGTGGTGTGGCTCAACGTGCAGGAAATTCCCCAGGCTACGAAAACCAAGAACACTTTGCAGCTCGCTGTGCGCCAGCGTATCAAGGTGTTCTTTCGTCCGGCGGCGCTGAAAAACAACGCCTACCTGGCACCGAGCGAACTGACCTGGCGCCTGACCGAGAGCGCCGGCAAAAACCTGCTGTTGGTGAACAACCCCGGCCAGTACCACGTATCGATTGCCGATATAACGCTGCAATCGGGTGCACTCAGCGAACATCCCTTTGATTCAATGATGATCGCTCCCGGCGAACAAAAAGAGTTCAATCTCAAACAACTTAAGCACACCAATAACGCACGCCTGTCATTCAGCAGCATCAATGACTATGGCGCACAAGACCGTTATGCCGCGCAACTGTCCAGCAGCGCCGAAACCCGAGCCAGTTTGGATAAAGAATCCCCATAACTTGAGTGCCGCTGTCACGGCTGCACTTTCACTGTATTTCTCTTCGCTCCGTTAGTTCGTATCGGAGGTGATATAGGGTTCCTGCATGTTTTTACTCAAGCGAGACGGATGGGCGCCATTTTCGGTTGTCCTGGTTTTCAGTTCCGCCTGCCTGGCCGATGGCGATGAACAGTTCAATACCTCGTTTCTGCAAGGTGCACCGTCCTCTGTCGACCTGCAATCACTGCTCGCCACCAGTCGCGTGCTGCCTGGCATTTACCGGGTAGACCTCTACGGCAACGAGACACTGGTCGGCCGCCGCGATATCGACTTCCGTCGCCATCCGGGCACGGGCAAGGTCGAGGCCTGCCTGACCCTGGAAATGGTGCAGCAATTGGGGGTCGACATCGGCAAACTGCAGGCCGCAGGCAAACTCGTTGGCGATGATCCGAACGCCTGCCTGGACCTGCCCGCGTTGATCGATCACGCCACCGTGCGTTACGACGTACCACGCCTTCGGCTGATGGTCAGTGTCCCGCAAAGCGCGATGGAACGCGGCCGGCGTGGTTATGTCGACCCGGCCTTGTGGGATGAAGGCGTGCCCGCCGCGTTCATCAACTATCAGTTGAGCAGTAACCGCAACAGCACCCAGGCGCAAAACTCCCTGTCCAACAACGTCGGCTTGCGCAACGGAATCAATCTGGGCGGCTGGCGCTTGCGAAACGAGTCGAACTTCAACAGCAGCACCGGCCGCCCCAGCACCTTCAAAAATAATCGCAGCTACTTGCAACATGACGTTACGGCCTTGAAGGGGCAGTTCAGCGCCGGGGATATTTTTTCGGATGCCGACCTGTTCGACAGCGTGCGCTATCGCGGCCTGAAACTGGCGTCCGACGACGGCATGCGTGCCGACAGCGAGCGTGGCTATGCACCCGTGATTCGCGGCATCGCGCAGTCCAGCGCCACCGTGGAGATTCGCCAGAACAACTACATCCTCTACACAGCCAATGTGCCGCCGGGACCGTTCGAGATCAGCGACATCTACCCCAGCGGCTCCAACGGAGACCTGGAAGTGACGATCATCGAGGCCGATGGCCGGCGCCGGGTGAGCGTGCAAGCCTTTTCCAGCCTGCCGATCATGGTGCGCCAGGGCCAACTGAAGTACAGCGTTTCGGCCGGCCAGTACAACAGCAACAGCGATGAGCAGAAATCGCCGCAGTTTGTCAGCAGCACCCTGGCCTATGGCGTCAGCAGCAACCTGTCGGCGATCGTCGGGCTACAGGCGACGGAAAATTTCCAGGCGTTGTCCGTGGGTGCGGGTCGTAACACGGCCATCGGTGCGGTATCGCTGGACGTGACCCACTCCGCCAGCCGTACCTTCGCTCAGACGGTCACAGGCAACAGCTTGCGCGCCCTGTATGCCAAGACGTTTACCGGCACCGACACCAACTTCACCCTCGCCGCGTACCGCTATTCGACCGAGGGCTATCGCACCCTCACCGAGCACGTCGAGGAACTGAGCAGCGAGGGAAAACCACGCACCGGCAACTCGAAAACCCGCACCGACCTGACGGTCAACCAGAGCCTGGGGCGCAACCAGGAATATGGCAGCGTCTACATCAACGCCAGCGACCAGCGTTACTGGGGACGCGGCGGCTCGCAAAGCCTGTCGGCGGGTTACAGCAACTATTGGGGCGATGTCAGCTACAACCTCGGGGCCACGTACTCCAAGGATGTCGGTAACTACGGGCCGGCGAACAATGACACTCTGATCAACCTGTCCGTGTCGTTCCCTCTGGGCTCGAAACCCCGAGCGCCGCGGGCCTTTGTCTCGGCCAGTTCGCAGAAAGGCAACGACACCACCCAAATGGGCATCAACGGCTATCTGTCGGAAGACAGCGACACCTATTACTCGGTGCAAGGCGGTAACAGCAGCACCGGTGGCAACAGCGGCTCGGTCAACCTCAGCACCCGTACCTCGGTGATGGACATCAGCGCCGGCTACAGCCAGGGACGCGGGTACAACTCGCAAAACCTGAACCTGGCAGGTTCGATCGTCGGCCATGCTGGCGGGATCAACCTGGGGCAAACCGTGGGTGAGACATTCGCGCTGGCGCAGGTCGACGGGGTGGAAGGCGTGAAAATCGGCAGTTTCTCAGGGGCCAGGACCGGTAGTAACGGTTTCGCGGTGGTGCCCAACGCGCAGCCTTATCGCGTGAACTGGATCAACCTCGACACCCGCGACCTGGGCGGTGATATCGAGATCGACAATGCGACCCGGCAAGTGGTGCCGCGACGTGGCGCTGTGGTGCTGGCCCGTTACGCCAGCAAGACCGGACGGCGTGTGCAGTTTGCCTTGTTCGACGCACAGCACAAACCGATCCCGTTTGGCGCGTCGCTTGAAGACAGCGCCGGCAAGCAACTGGCAATCTCTGACCCTGGCGGCAAGGCACTGGCGCTGGTTGAAGCCGACGCCGGTACCCTGATCATCCACTGGCAGGGCCAGCGCTGCGAGGCGCCTTACGCGTTACCGGAACGCAACAAGGCAGTGAACTATGAGCGGGTGTCGCTGGTGTGTACCCCGCAAGTCCCTTAGAAATCCCGCTTGTAGAAGATATCCAGCGAACTGGCCACGCCGCTGGCGGCTTCCAGGTAAACCTTTTTGCTCAGCTTGTAGCGCAAGGCGATGGTGTTGGCCGGTTCGAACACGCCGACGCCGTAACGCAAGCTGAGCTTCTCGGAGATGTTGCCGCTGGCCACCACGCTGGTGGTGTTGCCGCTGCCCTGGGTATCGAGCTGGAAATCCTGAATGCCCAGATCCTTGGCCAGACCGCTGGTCACCCCGGAACTGCCCATCAGGCCCAGACCGAGCGCCGCTTGCGCGAGCATGTTGTTGTCCTCGCCCGTAGTACTCAGCGGACGCCCCAGCACCAGATAGGACAAGGCCTGTTCCTGGCTCATCGCCGGCTCCGAGAAAATCTGCGTGGTCGGCTGTTCGGCGCTGCCGCTCAGGCGGATACCGGCGATCACATCGTCGGTCTGGCGGATCGCCTCAATGTCCAGATAGGGCTGATCGATCGGCCCGGCAAACAGCAGACGCGCGCGGCGCACCGTCAGGCGCTGGCCGTAGGCGCGGTATTTGCCGTCGTTGAGCCACAGCTCGCCACGGGTGTCCAGGTTGTCGCCGATGTGCACGTGACCTTGCAGGTTGGCGGTCAGGCCGAATCCGGCGAAGCTCAGTTTGTCCTCGCCGACCACCACGTCGATGTCCATCTTCATGGCCATCGGCGGTTTGCCCTCTTCCGTCTGCGCGCCGACGATGATCGTGTCATCGGAGACTTTCACCGTCGATGGCGGCAGTTCGCGCACGGTGATTTCGCCTCTGGGCACCAGCACCTTGCCGGCAATCGCCAGCTCATCGCCGGCCATGGAAATCTTCAGGTCCGGCGCCACTTCAAGCTTGGCATAGGGTTCGACGGTGACCGGCAATTGCGTGCCCTTGAGCGCCAGATCCACCACCAGCGCCTGGCCCCAGGCAACATTGCCGCTGAGGCTGCCCTGCCCGGCCTTGCCGCTTTTCCAGCCGCCGTTCAGTTGCACGGTTTCCCCGGCGATCACCGCTTGCAGTTGCAGCGCCTGCAACTCCAGCGGCAGTTCCGGGCCGGACACTTCGCCGTCGCTGAGCTGCACCGTGCCGTTAACCTGCGGCGCAAGCAGCCCGCCGGAAATTGTGCCGCTGCCGTTCAGGCGCCCAGTGAGTTTCTCGACCATCGGCACAAACGGCCGCGCCACCGACAGGTCCAGCCCGCTTAAGCGGAACGAGCCATTCAGCGGTTTGTTCTTCGGCAGTGGATTGAGCTGCGCCTGCACCATCAGTTCACCGAGTTTGCCACCGACGAAGTTGAGGTCGGTGTCGATGCGTTTCGGTGTGAGTTTGCTGGTGAGCTTGAGGGTCTGGTACGGGAAGTCCAGCCACTGATCCTTTTCCTTCATGCGCAAGGTGCCGCCGCTGGCGTCGACGCTGATCTGGCCGTTCGGGCCGCTGGCCGGCAGGTCCAGTTGCAGATCGGCGTTGAGTTTGCCCTGCCAGGCGAAATCCTTGGGCAGCCATTGCGCCAGGCTTTCGATCGGGAACTGCTTGAGGTGGTAGCGCAGCTTCGGTTCCGGCATCAATCGCTGGTCTTCGCCGCAAAGGCTGGCATTGCCGGACAGCCAGCAATGGGCGCCGAAGTTGATCTTGCCGTCAACCAGACGTTCGAGCTTGGCCGGGTTTTGCAGTTTCCAGTCCTGGCCACCGGCCTGAATGTCGCCGCTGGCCAGGCGCCCGCGCCAGTTGCCCTTGTCCAGATTACCGTCCAGGCCCAGCGCCAGTTTCAGCTTCGACCCGAGCAGGTCGAGGTTGAGTTTTTGGCTTTTGATGTCGCCCTGAGCGCTGGCGGTAAGGGTGCCCAGAGATGTGTCGCCGGCCTGAATGCCGCTGCCCTTCAAGTCGATTTTCGCCCGCTGCGCGCTGTCGAGGGTGGCATCGAGGTTGAGGCTTTGCAGGCGATTGTCCTGGAACACCAGTTGCGAGCCTTGCAGGTCGAGCTTGCCTTGCGGTGCTTTCAGGGTGCCGGCCACGTCGACCCGACCGTTGATCTGCCCGCGCAGCTGCGGCCAGAGCTGGGCCAGACGCGGCAGCTTGATGTCGATCTGCCCGGTGAGCCTCTGTTGCAGGCTGCCCTTGCCGTTGATGCTGTTGTCGCCGAGGCGGACTTGCAGGGCATTCAGATTCCACTGTTCGCCCGCGCCGTCAGCCTTGGCTTGCAGCACCGCCGGTTGCCCGCGCAGTTTGCCTTTGAGGTCGAGGTCGGCGTTGAGGCTCAGGCGCTCGTTCTTCATTTCGCCTGTGCTTTTCAGCGGCCCGGCCAGTGTGCCCGGTAGCTCTGCCATCCAGTACGCCGGGTTGAGCGCGGACAGTTCCAGCGCCGTGTCCCAGGCGATACCGTCGGCGAACTGCACATTCACATGCCCTTCGGCCTTGCCCTGCCCCGCTTCGAGTTTGAATTGCGGCAGGAAGATCTGCTTGAGGTTGCCACTGAACGGGCTGCTAAGGCTGAACGCCCCGGCCGGGCCGTCCAGCGCGGCGGCGAAATTGCCGAGGTATTGGCCATCGGTGTAGGAGACTTCGCCGGTGAACGTGCGCAAGGCGACTTGCGGCTCGTCGATCTCGGAATAGAGCCGATGCCACGGAAAGTCCTGCCAGTTGATGTTCGCCTGGGCGCTGAGGCCTTTGCTCCAGTCGACGTTGCCGGTGAGCTTGAGGCTTTGCTTGTCATTGGCGGTCAGGTCGAGACCGGCGATTTGCGCGCCCTTGGCATCGACCTTGCCCTTGAGCAACAGCGCCACCGGGCCTTTTTCCGCAGGCAACGTCGCATTGCCGAGCAATAGGTAACCGTTTTTCAGGTCACCTTCGCCGGTCAATACCAGTTGGTTGAGTTGCAAAGTATCCGGCAGGTCGGCGCTCGGTTTGAACGCCTCCGAAGTGATGCGCACCTTGGCCGGCAGGTTTTCCGCCAGCGGTTGCAGCTCGCCGCTCAACTGGCCGTCGAGGTAGCCACGGCTGTCGGCATGCAGGTTCAGGGTCTTGAGCAGATCGCCGTCGACTTTGAGTGCCAGTGTCCATGGACCAGTGCCCGGAGACGGCAGGGTCAGATCACCGGCGATGTTCAGCGGCCAGTTGCCGGTCGGTTGCAGCAGGCCGGACAGGTTCAGGCTCAGGTCGTCACGTTGCAGTTTCACGCTGTCGATCTGCATGCCCTGGGCAGTCCAGTGCGCCGCCAGTTGCAGGCCCTTGAGCTGTTCGCTGCCATTGAACAACAGGCTGCCGACCTGAACGTCGCCCAACTCGATGGCCACGGGCAATTGCAGATCCGGCAACTTGATCGGGCCGCTGTCGGTGGTTTCTTCGCCGGGCGGAAATTGCAGGCTGACGGTATCGGCCTTGAGCTGCTCGATGCACAGCGTCATGCGCGTCAGGCACAGCGGCGACCATTCGAAGATCGGCTTGCTCAACTCAACGCGACTGCTGTCTTGCTGCCACAACAGATGATCGGCGCTCCACTGCCCGCCGAGGCGACCCTGGAAGTTCTCCACGCTCAAACCCGGCACCAGCCCCAGCACCCAACGACTGCCGGCCTGGGTTCCGAGCACAGCGGTGATGCTCAATACAATCAGCAGCACCAGCGACAACAGCGCCAGCGCCGACATTTTCAAACCACGCTTCACAGCTCAGGCCCCATGGAAAAGTGCAGCCGGATGCCGCCATCGTCGTCCAGCGCATGGGCCAGGTCGAGGCGGATCGGCCCCACCGGCGAAACCCAGCGCACACCGATACCGACCCCGGTCTTGAGGTTCGGCAGTTCGAGTTTGTTGAAAGAGTTGCCCTGATCGACGAAGGTCGCGATCCGCCATTTTTCAGCGATCGAATATTGATATTCGACGCTGCCGGCAATCATGTAGCGCCCACCGATGCGGTCGCCCTCGGCGTTTTCCGGGGACAGGCTCTGATAGTCGTAGCCGCGCACGCTCTGATCGCCACCGGCGAAGAAGCGCAGCGACGGCGGTATGGATTTGTATCCGTTGGTGGCGCTGCCGCCGACCTGCACCCGCCCGAGGAAACGGTGATTGTCGAACACCGTGGTCAGGCCTTTGATCAGTGCGGTGCCATATAAAAGGTTGGTGTCCGAAGCCAGACCTTCCTTGGCCACCTTGGACTCAAACGTCAGGCGATAACCATTGTGCGGGTCGATGCGGTTGTCGCTCTTGAGGTAGGAATAGCTGATGCCGGGCATCAACAGGTTGCTGAGACCGGAGTCGTCGCCCAGTTGATATTCCTCACGCTGCCATTTCAGCGAGATCACCCGCTGCCAGCCGCTGGGCAACTTGCTGTGCCACTCCGGGCCGAAGGTCAGCAGTTTGCTGAGGGTGTCGGAACCGTCGATGTTTTCGTACTGATAACCACCAGCCCAGCGCAGTTTGTCGGTCAGCGGCGGGTCCAGCGGGATGTCGTAGAACAGCCCGACGTTCTGCCGTGGCGCCGAGAGTTCGGCTTCCCAGCCGTAGCTATCGCCTTGCGGGTTGACCCAATGGCGAGTCCAGTTGGCCTTGATTCGCGGGCCGACGTCGGTGGAGTAACCGAGCCCCAGGCCCATGGTGCGCGGCTTGCGGGTTTCGAGTTTGACGTCCACCGGGATCACGTCGTTTTTCGCGGCGGTCGGCGCGGCGTCGACCCGCACGCCTTCGAAATAGCCGCTCGACTGCAGGTCACGATTGAGTTCGGCGATCAACTCGGAGTCGTAGGGTTCGCCGGCCTTGAACGGCACCATGCGTTGCAGCAGGTCTTCGTCGAAAGGCGTGTCGCCCTCGAAACTGACGTTACCCAGCGCATAACGCGGGCCGCTTTCATAGATCAATTCAACATCGGCGACCCCGGCACGGGGATCGACCATCAATTTCTGACTGGTGAAACGACCGCTGAAGAAACCGTAGCGCGAGGCCTGATTCTGAATCAAACGCTTGGCGTCTTCGTAACGGCCATGGTTGAGCACCGCGCCGGGCTTGAGCACGTCGCTTTTCGGTACGCGAAAGGATTTGAGGGCGGCCGCGGGTCCGTCGACACGCACGGTGACATTGCGCAGGCGAATCGGCTCGCCGGGATCGATGCTCAGCACCAGGCGCGGTTTTTCGCCGCCCTTCACGTCACTCTCGATGTGCGGCTGGTAGTAGCCCAAGGCCTGGGCGGCCTTTCGCGCCTGCTCTTCGGCACCGCGACTGAAGCGCTGCAAGGCTTCTTCGTCACGATCGCCGAGGCTGCCGATATAGCCTTCTATATTGGCCTTGAGTTCATCGTTGGACGGTTTGACCCGCACATCCAATTCACTTTGCGCCAGCGCCGCGCAGCTGGTTAACAGCATGAGCACGCCACTGGTAAATCTTCCTGGAAACTTCATAGGCGCGGATGCTATCACGGGCTTGGGAGCGTGATAGAACAGGAAATTTCCCAAAAAGTTCGATGGTTATCCCGTTGCAGTTTGTAACACCTGCGGGTTGGCGTGGAAAAACACATGCTCACGCACCGGTCCGACAGCCACTTCACCGATTTCCTCGTAGCCCTGACGCTTGTAGAACTCCAGGTAGCGCGGGTTGCCGGTGTCGAGGATGACGCCTTGGGAGCTTTCATTCACCGCGCACCAGTTATGTACCGCTTGTAACAATTGTTCGCCGAAGTGCTTGCCCTGAAATTGTGGATGCACACCGAGCAGCGGCAACATGTGCACTGAATCAGTCGGCACGCAGGCCTCAACGGCGGCGTGATATTCCAGGTAGCGCCGGGTGCAGCGGAAACCGGTGCTCAGCACCATGCGCAAACGCCAGGCCCAACTCTCGGTAACGCCCAGACGCCGTTGCGGCGGCGCGATCAGGGCGATGCCGATCAAGCGATCATTGACCAACAGGCCGATGGCCGGCAGATCCTGCAGGAAGTGCTGCTTGACCAGTTCCCGCACCGTGGCGCGCACCCGTTGCTCGTAACCCGGACGTTCGGCTTCGAACAGGTAAGCGAAGGTCGGCTCGTGGCGGTAGGCCTGATAAAGAAGGGATCGCGCTTCCCGGGAATAGCCGCGGTCGAGCATATGAATGTCGGCAATGGCGGTTTGGGTTTCAGGCATGACGGTGATTCTCCCTGGACGGGACTCAACAGGCCCCGTTCTTGTTATACGAGCCTTGGGCTGAAGGGATCGTTCCCACACCCGAAAGACATTAGCAGCGCATATGGACTACCGCCACGCTGGCCCAGATCCTACATGTCAGCTAGCATCGCCCTTTTGCCAGGACTGCCGACCATGAAGATCGTTTCCTTCAACATCAACGGACTGCGGGCTCGCCCGCATCAGCTGGCGGCGCTGATCGAAAAGCATCAGCCGGACGTCATCGGCCTGCAGGAAACCAAGGTCCACGACGACCAGTTCCCGCTGGAAGAAGTACGGGCCCTGGGTTATCACGTGTATTTCCACGGCCAGAAAGGCCATTACGGCGTTGCCCTGCTCTCGCGCCAGGAGCCGATTGCCGTACACAAAGGCTTCGCCACCGATGAAGAAGACGCGCAGCGGCGCTTTATCTGGGGCACTTTCGCCGACGCCAACGGCGTTCCAGTGACGATCATGAACGGCTATTTCCCACAGGGCGAAAGCCGCGACCATCCGACCAAATTCCCCGCCAAGCAACGCTTCTACAGCGATCTGCAAGCGCTGCTGGAAAGCCAGTTCAACAATGAACAACCGCTGGTGGTGATGGGCGACGTCAACATTTCCCCGGAAGACTGCGACATCGGCATCGGCCCGGACAACATGAAGCGCTGGCTGAAAACCGGCAAATGCAGCTTCCTGCCGGAAGAGCGCGAGTGGATGGCCCGCCTGAAAAACTGGGGCCTGACCGACAGCTTCCGCCACCTGAACCCGGATGTGACCGACACGTTCAGCTGGTTCGACTACCGCAGCCGCGGCTTTGAAGACGAGCCGAAACGCGGTCTGCGGATCGACGTGATTCTGGCGTCCCATGGCTTGCTGCCACGGGTGAAAGCCGCCGGTGTCGACTATGAACTGCGCGGGATGGAAAAACCTTCGGACCATGCGCCGATCTGGCTTGAGTTGAGCTGATCGCGCAATCAGCTCAAATCTAATGTGGGAGCGAGCCTGCTCCGGGCGGCGATCCGACGATAGCGTCTATCCAGTCGCCACTTTCGGAGACTGACACATCGCAATCGCCAGCAGGCTGGCTCCCACATTGGATCACTGTCATTTTTCAGAAACGTCCCTGACTTAATCTCCCCGGCAATCCCCTTGGCTGCAATCGGTGCCGGCATGACCCTGCGCGTTCTGTTCGTCTTTCTCCTGAGTGCCTGGCTGCAGGTTTCGGCCGCGGCATTGCCCATTCCCGAGAACGGCCCGGTCCTGCGCATTCAGGGTTCCAACACCATTGGCGCGGCGCTTGGACCGGCACTGGTGGAGGGTCTGCTCAAAGAACAGGGGCTGTTGAAAGTTCACAGTGAAACCCCGGACACCGCCAACGAACAGCGGGTCGTCGGCCTCACGGCTCAAGGAAAACGGGTCGTGGTGGAAATCGCCGCCCACGGTTCCAGCACCGGTTTCACGGCACTGAAAAACAACAGCGCCGATCTGGCCGCCTCTTCTCGTCCGATCAAGGACAGCGAACTCGCCAGCCTGCAATCTCTCGGCGACCTGAAAAGCCCCGGTGCCGAACAAGTCATCGCGATCGATGGCCTGGCGATCATCCTTCACCCCGCCAATCCGCTGAATCAATTGAACACCGAACAACTGGCGCGCATCTTCAGCGGCGAAGCCAAGACGTGGGAAGAACTCGACGGCAAGGGTGGGACGATTCATCTGTATGCGCGGGATGATCAGTCCGGCACCTACGACACATTCAAGGAACTTGTCCTCAGCCGTCGTGGGAAAACCCTGAACAGCTCGGCCAAACGCTTCGAATCGAGCGAACAATTATCCGACGCCGTGAGCGCTGATCCCCAGGCCATCGGCTTCATCGGTTTGCCCTATGTGCGCCAAGCCAAGGCCGTGGCGATCGTCGACGGGCAATCCCAGGCCATGCTGCCACTGGCCAGCCTGATTGCCACCGAAGACTATCCGCTGTCCCGCCGACTGTTCTTCTATTTGCCACCCGACAATCAGAATCCGTGGGCCGCAGCCTTGGTGGATTTTGCGCAGAGCCGTCAGGGCCAGGCGATTGTCGCGGCCAATGGTTTTATCGCCCAGACCGTGCACGCCATCTCGGTCACACCGAATGCGCTGATGCCCGAGGGTTATCAATCCCTCAGCCGCCACGCCCAGCGTCTGACGGTGAACTTCCGTTTCGAAGAAGGCAGCGCCAGCCTGGACAACAAGGCCCGTCAGGATCTGGCCCGGGTATTCGACTATATAAAGCACCACGACAAGACCGACCGCGCGGTAACACTGGTGGGATTTGGCGATGCCAAGGACGACCCGGCCCGGGCGGATTTGCTGTCGAAGTTGCGGGCGATGGCGGTACGCCGGGAGCTGGTGAAGAACGGCGTGGTGTTGCGCGAGGTGCGCGGGTTTGGCGCGTTGATGCCGGTGGCGACCAACAGCGGGGATGAAGGCAGGATCAAGAATCGGCGGGTTGAGGTGTGGGTTTACTGAATCTGATGTTGATGCGTTGCAGGTACTGACGCCTTCGTCGGATCGCCGCCCGGACCAAGCCCGCTCCCACAGGTGTTTCTGGTATTCACGACAATGCGTTCACCGGAGATCCCTGTGGGAGCGGGCTTGCCCGCGATGCGGTCTTAATGACCGCTTCGCAGCATTTCCTTCGGCACATACTTGCCGATCTCGAACTTGCCGATCGCCGCGCGGTGCACTTCGTCCGGGCCGTCGGCCAGGCGCAGGGTGCGTTGCATGGCGTACATGTAGGCCAGCGGGAAATCGTTCGACACCCCTGCCCCGCCATGGATCTGGATCGCCCGGTCGATCACCCGCAAAGCCACGTTCGGCGCGACGACCTTGATCTGCGCAATCTCGCTCTTGGCGACCTTGTTACCCACGGTGTCCATCATGTACGCCGCTTTCAGGGTCAGCAGGCGTGCCATGTCGATTTCCATGCGCGAGTCGGCGATCTTGTCGACGTTACCGCCCAGACGCGCCAGCGGTTTGCCAAACGCGGTACGGCTTACCGCACGTTTGCACATCAGTTCCAGCGCACGCTCGGCCATGCCGATCGAACGCATGCAGTGGTGAATCCGGCCCGGGCCCAGGCGACCTTGGGCGATTTCAAAGCCGCGTCCTTCACCGAGCAGGACGTTTTCGTACGGCACTCGCACGTTGTCGAACAGCACTTCGGCGTGACCGTGGGGTGCATCGTCGTAACCGAATACCGGCAGCGGACGGACGATCTTCACGCCGGGGGTATCCACCGGCACCAGAATCATCGAGTGCTGGGCGTGACGCGGAGCATCGGGGTTGCTCAGGCCCATGAAGATCAGGATCTTGCAGCGCGGATCGCAGGCGCCGGAGGTCCACCATTTCTTGCCGTTGATCACCCACTCGTCGCCATCGCGCACGGCACGGGCGGCCATGTTGGTGGCGTCGGAGGATGCGACGTCCGGCTCGGTCATGGCGAACGCCGAGCGGATCTCGCCGCGCAGCAGCGGTTCGAGCCAGCGTTGTTTCTGTTCTTCGTTGGCGTAACGCACCAGCACTTCCATGTTGCCGGTGTCCGGCGCCGAGCAGTTGAACGGCTCGGGGCCCAGCAGCGAACGGCCCATGATTTCCGCCAAGGGCGCGTATTCGAGGTTGGTCAGGCCGGCGCCCAGTTCCGACTCAGGCAGAAACAAATTCCACAGCCCTTCGGCCTTGGCCTTGGCCTTGAGCTCTTCCATGATTGCGGTCGGCTGCCAGCGGTCGCCCTCGGCAACCTGCCGTTCGAACACGGCTTCAGCCGGGTAAACGTAAGTGTCCATGAACGCGGTCACGCGCTCACGCAGTTCCTGAACCTTGGGCGAATAAGCGAAATCCATGAGCAATTACCTTTTTTCGGCAGGTTGTTTAGGTCATGCAATCGATGCTAGAACAGCGCTGATAATTTACCTAGCCTATTCTCGGCGTGTATAAACATTCATCACCGATATATGATTGGTTGATTTTCCTGGCCGCCCTGACCCGCGCCATCCACCTATAAAAAGAGAGCCGCGTAATGAATCTGAGCAAGGTCGACCTCAACCTTTTCATCGTCTTCGACGCGATCTACACCGAAGCCAACCTGACCCGCGCCGGGCAGATCGTCGGCATTACCCAGCCGGCGGTGTCCAACGCATTGGCGCGGTTGCGCGAGACCTTCAACGACCCGCTCTTCGTACGCACCGCCCAGGGCATGGTGCCGACGCCCATGGCGCAGAACATCATCGGCCCGGTGCGCAACGCGCTGTCGCTGTTGCGGGTATCGGTTCAGGAAAGTCGCATTTTCAACCCTTCGCAAGCGGTCAAGACCTACCGCATCAGCATGACCGACCTGACCGAAGCGGTGATTCTGCCGCCACTGTTCCAGCGCCTGCGTCGTCTGGCGCCGACGGTGATCATCGAAAGCTTTCTGTCCAAACGCCGGGAAACCACCAAGGAACTGGCCGCCGGCCGTCTCGACTTTGCCGTGGATGCGCCGCTCAACACCGACCCGCAGGTGCGCCACGTCAAGCTGATGGAAGACCGTTACGTCTGCGCGATGCGCAAGGGTCATCCGCTGGCGACCAAGGAAAAATTCACCCTCGACGACTACCTGTCGCTGACCCACATCCATATTTCCAGCCGGCGCAGTGGCCTGGGCCATGTCGATCTGGCGCTGGGCAAAATGGGCATCCAGCGCAAGATCGCCCTGCGCTCGCAGCACTATCTGATGGCGTCCCAGGTGTTGCAGCAGACCGACATGGTGATGACCGTGCCGGAGCGTTTCGCCCGTCGCCATGACCTGCATGCGTTCAATCTCCCGGTCAACGATGTGCCACCGGTGGAAACCCATTTGTACTGGCACGAAAGCACCGACCAGGACCCGGCCAACCGCTGGATGCGCGAGCAGATGATCGAGTTGTGCCAGCAAGTGACAGCCCACGAGAAGAAGCTCGACAAGCTGCAGGCGTCCGCTACTTGACGTAAACGTCAACCTGCCATTAGCTTAGCGCCAAGACCTTATTTCGAGCGCTTTCATGAGCAGCCAGACCTACAGCATTTCCGACCTCGCCCGCGAGCTGGACATCACCACCCGGGCGATCCGCTTCTACGAAGAACAAGGCCTGCTCAGCCCCGAGCGCCGAGGCCAGGAACGCATCTATTCGCCGCGCGACAAGGTCAGCCTGAAGCTGATCCTGAGGGGCAAACGCATCGGTTTTTCCCTGGCCGAATGCCGCGAGCTGATCGAGCTCTACGACCCCTCCAGCGGTAACACCAAACAACTCAACAGCATGCTGGCGAAAATCAGCGAACGCCGGGAACAGCTCGAACAGCAATTGCTGGACATCGAACAGATGAAGCTGGAACTCGACACCGCCGAAGAACGCTGCGTGCAGGCGCTGGAGCAGACGCTGAAGAGTCAGCAATCAGTTCAGTAATCCAAATAAATCCCAATGTGGGAGCGGGCTTGCTCGCGAAAGCGGTGTTTCAGAAATAGA